>CAZTWS010000002.1:0-134435 GCA_964618225.1 uncultured Planctomycetaceae bacterium | reverse complement strand
TCATCGTCGCAAATGAAGAGTGGCGGTAGTCGTTCTTGTACGGGATCGCGCTACTTGCAGTGTTGTATGGCGGATCAATGTAAATGCACCGGACCGAGTTGGCGTATCGCTTTCCGAGAAGCTGTAGCCCTTGGAAATTGTCGCCGTGAATGAGCACGCCATCGACTGTTTCGTCACGCACACCGACGGCATCAAGCAGTCGTTCGGTGAAATCATGGTCAAACAATCTCGTATCCAACGGAAGCGAAGAATTCGCTTCTAGAAACTCGATCGAAAGTGGCTCTGAATAGGGCACTGCACCTACAGGAAAAAGCGTGCTCTTCTCATCCCCCTTGGATTGGCCGATTTCATTGATAGCAAAGAGACGGACCCATTCCTCACGCTGCGAGTCGTTTGCTACGATTTCGGAGAAAAACTCCTTCGGTATCCGATCCAGCGTGATGCAGTAGCTCGTTTCGACGACGAACTTCTTCTTGAGCCAGAGCTTTTTCTGGAAATCTTCGAGTTGCGCCAGGAAGGTGATGATCTTGGTGGCGATCCGGCGAATGACGCGGATCTTTGAGAGGTATTGCTCGACGCGGGGAGCCTGTTGACCTTCGATGTCATCGAGATGCATCACCTCGTTCTTGATGTAGAAGTCGAGTTCCCGCCGCAGGAATGTCCCCAGGTCCTTGTGGATGAAGTAGTCGAACGTGTTGCGGGCGACGTAGCGGTTCAGGTGCGCGCGGAGCCGCGAGTAGTCGGCCAATTCCCCGTCAGCTTTCTCGTGCGGCTTGCCCAGCTCTTTGATCCAATCGGCAAGGTCACCGCCAGCGGCCATGATCCGTGACTCAGCCAGTTCGGTCATTTCCTTCTGCGTAGGGGGCTTTTTCTTGCCCTCACGCTCATCTTCAGGCCAATCGGTCAGCGTGGTGGGGCGGTACTGTCTAAGTATTCTCGCGATGGCGGCATCATCCAAACCGATCGCGAAAAGCGGCTCGTGTAAGGCAGTGTCGCTGAGGGTAGGCGATGCTGGCGCCTTGAGTTGGCGTTCGAAGTACGGGCCACGATTGAGCACGAGGCTGTAGACGCCGGCAGCCTTCTTCTGAAACAGCTCGCTACCGTCCGCCGGCGCGAAGACGCCCATTTCGGTCAGTGCCGTAATGCAGCGCTGAATCTTTCGCTTCAAGTCCCGAGTCATCATCTTGCTCTGAAACCCCATGACGTTTACCGCCAGGTGTCGCAGGTCGAGCCGGGGAGTCGTGCTTCGACGGGCGAAGAGCTTCGAGGCGAATAGAAACAACCTCCTGCTTGCCGGGTCGAGTTTCCGAAACGCCTCCAGGTCGAATCTCAAATGGCCGCCGCTTGCCCGCACGAACTCGAAGAAGATCGGGTCCCAGGAGATTCTCCAGGCCCGGCTCGATTCCGGGTCGAGGGGGAGACTATAGCTGAAGAAGCCGAAGCTGACTCGGCGATCCGGCAGCGAAGGAGAGAGAGAATGAATGTGACATCGAACGGTGTAATCCGCCGCAATGCAGCAGAGCGCGCTAAGATTATCGAACTGTTCCGAGCGAGCGGGCTAAGTCAGCGCCAGTTCTGCGAACGGGAAGGAGTCTCTGCCTGGAGCTTGCGCCAGTGGCTGAGTAAAGCTGAAATTGGCTCAAACGAGCAGACGCCTGTGAAACGAAAGCCGAGAGTCCGCAATGAAGCCGATAACAAGTTCATTGAAATATGCAATCCGCTTCCCGGTGGTAATGGCGTTGAAGTAGAACTTTCTCTTCCCGGCGGCATCTCGCTTAGGATCCGGCGCTGATGTGGTCAACGCCGACAAGTCAGCGAAAGATCCTTGCGTATGGCAATCCGGTAGACATGCGTAAGAGCTTCGATGGTCTACTGGGCATGGTGAAGCAGGCGCTAAAAGAAGATCCGCTTTCCGGCGATGCCTTTGTTTTCGTCAATCGGCGGGGCAACTACTTAAAGATCCTTTACTGGGATCGTACAGGTTACTGCCTTTTTGCCAAGCGCTTGGAACGCGGCTGCTTTCGCTTTCCACTATCTGAGCAAAAGCAAGAGCTGAGCGAGAACGTCCTAAGGCTAGTCCTTGACGGAATAGAACTTGGTGCACGACGCAAGATTCGCTAATCTCTGAGCGTGGAATTCCAAGAACGCGCCGAATCATTATCGAAAGAAGAAATTGCCGAACTGCTGAGACGCAGTGCTGAGCTTGATTCGGTGAATGCCGAACTTTTGGCGAGCAACGACGAACTGCGTTGTATGTGCGCCGAATCAAAATCAACTATCGCGGCGCTAAGAACCGAAAAGGCTGAGCTTTCCCGCCAACTCGAATGGTTCAAGCGTCAGGTCTTCGGACAGAAATCCGAACAGCGACCGAAGTTCGATGCTCGTCAGCTGTGCCTCGGTGAATCGCTGTCGATAAGCGAGGATGCGCCACCGCCGAACGAAACTATCAAAGAATATGAACGCCGGTTACGGCGTAAGCCATGGGATACGGGTGAGGAAGATCGTTCCTTTCGCTTCGACTCCTCTGTCCCGGTTAAGGTTGTAGAGGTCCCAACGCCGGAGCTTGAAGGACTTTCCGAACATCAGTACGAGATCGTCGCAGACAAAGTAACCTATCGGCTGGCGCAGCGCCCTGGTTCTTACGTTGTCCTCAAGTACGTGCGCAAAGTCATTAAGCTGAATGATGAAATTTCATGCCCTCCGGCGCCGCCGTCAGTGATTGAGCGAAGTTTTGCCGATGTGAGCTTTCTCGCCGGATTAATGATTGAGAAGTTTTGTTACCATCTGCCGCTATATCGCCAACATCAGCGCCTCCAGCAAGCGGGTGTGCGAGTAAGTCGCGGAACCCTGACAAACCTAGTTCACCGTTCGGCTGAAATCTTAGAGCCAATTTACTTTGCGCTTCTTTCGAGCATTCTTCAAAGCGAGGTGCTCTTGATGGACGAAACGCCAATCAAGGCGGGTAGAAAGTCCAAAGGGAAGATGGGCACCGGATATTTTTGGCCGCTTTACGGGGATAAAGAGGAGATAGTCTTTCCCTTCGCGGCCTCGCGAGCACTGGAAGTAGCTCGTGGGGCGCTCGGGAGCTTCTGCGGGGTATTGGTCACAGACGGCTACAAGGTTTACGAGAAGTATTCGGAAGCCGCCGGTTCCGTTATCCATGCTCAATGCTGGGCGCATACACGGCGAAAATTTATAGAAGCCGAAGGCGTAGAGCCGGAACTTTCTGCGACGGCCTTGAATTATATCGGCGAGTTGTATCGGCTAGAGAAAGCTTTGCGAGAAAAGACCGCTGATGACGAGCAGGTGCTGGCCTGCCGTTATGAAAATTCCCGGTCGATTGTCGAAAAGTTTTTCGCCTGGTTGGAACGAGTTGCCGGCGAGCGAGCGCTTCTGCCTTCAAATCCGTTTACCAAAGCGGCGAAGTATGCGCTTGAGAGAGAAAAGGCGCTTCGGGTCTTTCTTGAGCATCCGAATGTGCCGCTTGATACAAATGATCTTGAACGTCAAATTCGTCCCGTCGCCATCGGCAGGAAGAACTATTTATTCTGTTGGACAGAGGTAGGAGCTCGTTACGCCGGGATCATTTATAGCTTGATTGCTTCTTGCCGATTGCAGGGGATCGACCCGCATACCTACCTAGTCGACGTTCTACAGAGAATCGACTGCCATTCATCATTTGAAGTGCAGGAGCTCACGCCTCGTTTGTGGAAAGCGAAATTTGCCGGCAATCCAATGCGCTCAGATCTCGATGTCAAGGGCGTCGCTGATTAGCCGCTTACACTGTGCCGGCGGAGGATACGAACGCCTTGAAGCGTGGCAACAGCAGCTTGGAATGGCCTTGGCGAATAACCCCTATGAATTCATCGAGATCGGGTACGAACTATGGTGACGGCTACAAACGTGTTGCCTGCGGTGCTCGTGGAGCATCTACATCGTTATCGATTAACAACGGCGGCGATCGCTCAAATTCGAGGGCTCTGCTGCAGTTCCACCGCAGAAGAAGCAGAGAAGGTGCTCGATGGCTTTGTAAGCCAGGGCTCGCTTCAGAAGGCCCCTTTGACTCTCGCGGTGAATTCGCCTGCCTGTTATTGGCTGAGTCCGAAAGCAGTGAAGCAGTTCGGCGTGGCCGAGACATCGGCCCGTCACCACTCGCTCAATGATCGATTATCTCACTGGGCTATTTCCCAGTTTTGCGCCGCTACGCAGCCATTTCGGGAGCTTCTCACTCAGAAGGAGTTCTGCGAACGCTTCAGCGCCCTTTGGCGACCTGGTCAGCCCCATCGCTACTACCTGCAACCTACCCAGGACGGAGTAAGCCTGTCGTTTCTCAAAGTCGATTTGGGAGGAGCTTCTCGCTGGGACCGGGTGGTCGATTCTTGCTACCGCTTCTTGGCGAAGCGTTCACAGCGTCCAACAGTCGACGGCGGTATCGCTGGCCCTTCCGAGCTGTATGCTCAGTTGATCGCGAACCATCGGTTTCAAATCTCTCTGTTGGTTGCTAGTCCCGAGAAAGCCGGTGCGATCAATGCGCGACTTAATCTCGATGCCGTAGAACACGGAGTCCGCGCGCCTATCGTTCCCTATGTAGTTCCCGGATTGATGGATCTGCTTCTTACCACGCCACCTGAACGGCGCGTCCGGAGCCGCCGGAGGAGACACCGCCTGCGGAAGCGAGATTCTTGACTCTAAACTCCATACCACGAAGGCATCGCCGAGCCATTCGGAACCTCTTCAAATCACTGGCTTCGTAACGCTCCGATTGCAAAAAGAGGCGGAACTCAGGTAAATAACCCGAGTTCCGCCTTGAAACCTACATCCGAGAGCGGACATGCATCATCCCAAGCGCTAGCACGCCCAGGATGAACACTAGGAACAGGAGCCGTGGCAGGACCTGACCCCTGAAACGCTCCTGTTCCCACTCACGGTATCTGTTTCTACGCCAATGCCTCATTTCAGCTTCTAACCGGCCCAGTTTACTCATTGGAACTCTCCAGTGATGGGTTGGTAACACTTCTGCGGACTTGCCCGTTAGGTGGCAGGCCCGTCGAAGCGTTTAGTCACTGATCGCAGGCAAGGCGGCCCATTGTTTTTCCGGCTCCGGGGACCAGGAGCGAAAAACCCACAAGGGGAATATCTGTCGAATCGCTTTGTCTTTGGTTGGGGGATCGTGGTAACAAAATGGGCGTGGAGAGCTGTCATCTCCCCACGCCGCTAAAACCTTTAGCTATTGGACTCCTCAAGCCAGCCCCGACACAGGGCGGTATCGAGCCACGAACTTACGATCTGAAACGATCGAAAGACGTGACAGCGTCGATCCGCGCCCGTTAAGGGGCCAAACTCCTCGACGACCACATCGACGAATTTGTTGTGGATGTCCAAAACAGCTTTCCAGAACTCTGGATCTGGTAGCTCACGTTCCATTTTTCATCTCCGTTTTGCCCGGCGTTTGACAGAGGGCGCCGGTCATTATCCCTCCCCGGCGGCCTGCCGTCGGGGAAAGTCAACGCTGGAGATTCGTCACGGAACGTGGCCCATTGTTTTTCCTGCTCCCGGGAGCCAGGAGCGAAAAACCCACAAGGGGAATGTCTGTCGAAACGTTTTTTTGGTTGGGGGATCGTGGTAAGAAAATGGGCGTGGGGAGCTGTCATCTCCCCACGCCGCTAAAACCTCTAGCTATCGGACTCCTCAAGCCAGTCCCGAGTCAGGGCGATATCGAGCCACCAACTTACAATCGAAAACGAGTCGTAGATGTGGTGCTTGCGTCGATTCATGCCTCCAAGGGTGTATTCATCGAGTGCCACTTTGAAGAATCTGTTGTGGATTTCCAAAATAGCTCTCCAGAACTCTGCATCTGGTTTGTCATAATCCATTTCGCATCTCCGTTTGTGCCCGGCATTTGACAGAGGGTGCCGGATCGTTATCCCTCCCCGGCGGCCTGCCGTCGGGGAGAGTCAACGCTGGAGATGCATCACGGATCGTGGCCCATTGTTTTTCCGGCTCCGGGGACCAGGAGCGATAAAACCGACAAACGCGGGATGTACTTGGAATTGTAATCGCTCACGGAACGGGGAGGAGTAGCGAAGGGGAATTGTCCTTCGCTGTCACTGCTTGTCATCGCAAGACGTTGGCAGTTGTGCGAAACCGCCGACCGACTTGGTTGTTTCTTCGCCGGTACGGTGCTAAGTCTAAAAATGGACGTGGAGAGATCTGTCTCTCCCCACGCCCGGTTGCTTAGCTATCCAGCTCGCGCAACAAGCCTCTCTCTTCGGCGACGACGAGCCACGATCCTAGAATCATCACCGATTCAAAGATGTGGTTCGCTCGTTCGCTGGCGGGAGTTTGGTAGTAACCTTCCCTCTCCGCTTCAAAGAGAAAGTAGTGCACGCGAAGGATAGCCTCCCAAAAGCCTGGGGATAGTTCGTCAAGGTTCATTGTCTTCTCCTCAATATTCCCGGCCGTTGACAGAGGGCGCCGGGGTTGTCCCTCCTCCACCGCAAGCCATCGCGGCTTGGCGGTCGAACAGAAACAAGAACCGAAGAGAACCACGAACCTCCGCTCGATGTTTTTCCGGCTCCCGAGCAGAGAGCGAAATAACCCGTGAAACGGGATTGCATGCATTCTAGTGTCAGGAAGACCGGTCGATTACGTCGGGAAAAGTTGGCACGGTTTGTCACCGGCTGTCTTCGGCAGAGCACCGCTCGAGACACTCCAGTCGTATGCAAGCTTGGCGAAGCATTAGGAGGAGGCCGGCGGCATTGATCTCATGACGAAGTAGAACGACGATCCGCTTGCGTGTTCATTGTAGAAGTGATCAACGTTATAATCGCTTCACACACATGAGGCGGCAGACTGGGCCATGCCTCAGCGATGAAGTCGATGGGACTTGGAGCCTCATCGGAAGCATTTTCATCCGACAGGCACTGACCATCAATGACGCCGTTGCGTGGCCCCAGAGTGGACAGCGTTTCGTCGGCTAGTTGTAACTCCTTAGCGCAATGGTCGTTGCAGCAATCGCACGCATGGGTTCGATTCCCGCCGCCTCCACTTTCCAGGGGATGGCGACTATCGTCGCCATCCCAGGACACATGAGGTCCTTGAGGGACAGAACTACTTAACTGAACGGGGTTTGCATCGCGAGTGCTAGCCGCCCTCTGGGGGACAGATTGAGACCCGGTCGGACTCTCCTTTCCATTCAATCGCTGACTTTTCCACTGACCGGAAATTGGCGCCGACGGCAGCTTCCGTAGGGCCGCGACTGCTTCGTCTTGACTTACTTTCGCATAACGCTGGGTCATCTCAATCGAATTGTGACGGGCCAGCTTCATCGCCTGATGGATGGGCACGCCGTTAACGAGTAGCTGCGTGATGTAGGAACATCTTCCAATGGCATGATAGTCTGCCGTGCCGTCCTTGGTGTTGTAGGGGATGCCAATCCGCTCCAGGTCCTTCTTGACCATCAGCCAGGCTTTCTTCTTGGCGAATCGTGGCAAGAGCGGTTCTTGAGACTTCGCGTCAGGCAACCACTCCTCCATCAGTTCGACAAGTTGTGGATGCATGGGAAGCTCGGCTTCTTCGCCGTTCTTCGTGTACCTGGCCGCGAGCGTCAGAATCGGGCACTCGGCTTCTAAGTCGAAACATTCCGGCGTTAGGTTAGCGACCTCATTCTGGCGCAGCCCAGTGAGATAGCTAAGCAAATAGGCACGGCTTCTTTGCAGCCCGTCGTACCCCTGGACGCGCTGATTGCTCTCTAAGGCAGACATCACCAAACGGCTTATTTCTTCTGGTGTAAGCGAGCGACGCTTGCGACGAATGTCCTTCTTGACCTTGCGACGTTCGACATTCTCAAAGGAGTTCGACTGAATCCGTCCCGCTTCCTTGAGCCAGTTGCCGAACGCGACAAGGGCCTGCACGTAGTGGTTGAAGGTCTTGGCGCCAAAGCCATTCTCCTTGACGAAACGGTCCAGAAACTTCTGGGCGGCTTCCGCCTCCAGATCGGTCAACGAGTCGAACCGGCAGCCGTTCAAAACCGTACGCACTCGCTTCAGCGTGAGCTTCACATGCTTTTCTGTGCAATCGGTCGACCGCAGGGCGGCTTCATACTCCTTAACGTGCTCCGCTAGCGGCTTACGCTGTGCTTCGGCAAGCTTTTCTTCGGTCGGGTTGATAAGACCAGCCTTGCGAAGTCGGACCTTCTTTCGAATTTCAGCCCCGATGTCCCGAGTCTCTTCTTTGTCAGTCGTGCCGGTTTTAATCCTTCGCCGTCCAAGGTGGTCGGTGTACTCAAAGACGTAGTTCGCGTTTTCTCCTTTGCGTTTTTTGTAGACGGACATTCTCAGGACTCCGAATTGGGCGATGAGTTGCGGGCAAGGAACTGGGCGACGGCGGACTTCTTCCAGCGCCGGAGTCGACCAACTCCGGCAATCGGCTGCGGGAAGAGGCCTTTGCGGCAATAGCGATTAACCGACTTGATGGAGCACTGGAGGATATCGGCGACTTGCCTGGCCGTCAGCGTTTGAAGTTCATCGATACTCGGGGGACTATTGCGACTTTTCATCTTACACTCCCTATGGCTTGCTGGGATCGACCGATGGCAGAAAGGCAGTAAAATGGAAAGCTGGCATCTTTGAGCTCTCCTTTGTCGACTTTTCGGGGCGATGCTCTTATGGTCGTCAAAAGTCCTGTGGGTGCGCAATTCGTCTTCAAAAATCCTCTTGAGGCCCTTGTGGCAAAGGTTTTAGCAAGGAGACTAGTCAGCTTTGAACGATCCCCTTTCCTCCGAATTGCTGGACGAGTTGCGGCCTAACCTAGAAGCCGAACGCAAGCTCAAGGAACTGCTCGTCGCCAAAGCTCGCGCTTACGCCTACCAGAAAATCGGCCCCGATCTGGAGCGCCGCGTGTCGGCGAGCGAAATAGCGTGTAGCGCAGCCGAATCGCTCCTTAGCGACGTAAAGCACGGCCGGGTCGAGCCCGAGGATTCGCGACAATTGTACGGATTACTGCTCGTCCGTACGAAGGCCAAGGCGATCGAAGGGATTCGTCGGGCTAAGGCGAAAAAACGAGACATCGGTCGGGAAGGAGGAGACGCCGAGGTGGCGGAAGATGCCGAGACTTCGCCCGCGTCTCAGGCGGCCATCAATGAGACGGCGCGGGAGTTTGCCAATCTGATTTGTCAGGAGCCGGACGAGCTACGGCGCTGCATCAATCAGCTAGGAATCTTGGGGGGGTTCTCTGCTAACGCGATCCGAGAGGCCCTGTTAAAGCAGGATTGGATTGACAAGGGTTCCATTCCGTCCGCGAGCACAATTCGCCTGTGGATCAAAGCTGAACGGGTTCGCATTGTCAGGGCTCTGCATGCCGATGGCGAGGAGTGACTTTCTGGCGGTGGAGCCCAAGGTGTTTGCGGCGATCGCGGACGCCGTTTGGCGTTATGACGTGAGCGGTCGCGGTATCGAGCCCCGTCGCCAGATTCTCTCCGAGTGGTTAGATGCCGCAAGCCGCGACTTCTTGCATATCTCACTTCTTTGCTGCGAGTTACTTCAGCAGAGCGATCTTCAGCAGCTCTCGTCTTTATTGGTCGAGGCGGCAAAGGAGCTTGGCGATCAGACGCTTGTGCGGTCTTTCTGTCGGCAGCTTTACAAGTCCTCATGCGAGGAACATCGGAGTATTCCTTGGAGCGCCTTCGCGCCACTCGGATTCTCCGCTGAAGAGCTTCGCTTAGCCATCGACGGAGAAGCTCTCTATGCGGGACAAGTTCTTTTCGAACGATTCCTGGTTGAACAACGAATTGGTCGGGGGAGCTTTGGCGCCGTCTTCAAAGCGAAGGACCAGCTAAACGGAAAGCTGCTAGCGCTAAAAATTCCTTACGGTACCGCCCCTGACCGACTGCAACAAGCGACGGGCATCCTACGGCGGGAGGCTGAAGTCCTTAGTCATTTTCACGAAGCTGGATTGCCGCGCTTTATCGAATTGATCGAGAAGAATGTCGAGCGGATGGTTCTTGTCATGGAGTTTGTTGAGGGCCAAACCCTGTCGAACATTCGCCTGACGCCAGAGCGTGCGGCGGAATGCATCGCCTCGATTGCCGAAACGGTGCATGAATTGCACCGCGCAGGCTTCGTGCATCGCGATCTGAAGCCTGAGAACATTGTCGTTCGCCCAGATGGTACGCCCTGTATTCTGGATTTGGGCCTCATGTTCTCTGAGCGGGATCGATTTGCGAATAGCCGCCGCTATACAGGAACGTTGAACTACATGGCGCCGGAAGCGTTAAGCGGCGAGATCGAGATACTAGATGGGAGAGCGGATGTCTGGTCCCTTGGCGCGCTGCTCTATGAGTTGCTGTCGGGCAGGATGTTGCAGTGCGTCGATGGTCGCGAGGACGCAATAGGAAGAGCGGTGCGATTGGATTGTGAGGATATAAGCTTTCCGCCAAATACGCCTCCTCGCCTTGCACAAATCTGTCGGGCCTGTGTGTGGGTTGATCCTCTCATGAGGTATGACACTGCGCAGATGCTCGCTGCGGTGCTCTACCAATGGCTTGGCGTCGAGCGTCAGTGGAGATGTGAAATATCCTGGGACATGCTGGCAGGCTGGCGCTTGGGCAGAGGGCTGAGTATGCCATTCGTTATCGTTCGGGACATGAAGCGGTGGCTTAAGGCCATGCAAGAAACACCTGACGGGAACGACGTCTTTCAGGAGCAAGAGCACGATTGTTTTTCACAAGCCGTGCTTTTAGGGCAAAAGTTGTGGATTGCTTTAACGAGACTATCGGCCTACTCTGGCCGTGAGGGGCTCCCGCTTCCCAGCCTTCGCATCACAGTATTGCTTAACGAGCTTTATAAGAAGCGCGATCGCACGGCCGCTGATCTTTGGTGGTTATGGTGCGAGCTGCCAGGCGTCGGGGAGCATCTGGATCTGCTCGATTCGATGATCGCGACGCACCTGGAAACAGTAAGCGAGCGGGCACGAGCTTGTTATGAACTGGGGATTCGAACAGGTTTGATGAGATACGGGAATGTCGATATCGCTTTAAGCAACCTGGCCGAATTGGACGAAGTTCATCAACAATCCGGAATCGACAGGCACACTTGGGAGCAATTCAAAGTATCTCTGAGTATGCCTTCGCTGGGACTGGAACAAGCGCTCACTGATCTGGATAAGCAGGTTGAACGGGAATGTCTGTTTGGCACTATACCCTCGTGCGGCGGCACGAGTCTCACGGGCGTTCGCCTGTAGTAGCCGCCGGAATAGCGGTAGCGGCCTCCTCGTCGAAATGCCGAGAAGTTGATGCCGTCGAGCAAGATTACATTCGCGGCATGGTCGAGTTCGACCCGCGCCACGTTACCAGGGCCGCCGTGAAAGTCCCAATGCAAAAATCTCATTCGATTCGTACTCCAAGCGAGTTTGAATAAAGGGAGGGCGGCAACCGCCGCCCATCCTTTGGATCTAGAACTAGCGGCGGCTACCGGCCACGGCCATCGAGGCGGCCGAGACAACAAACTTGTTTGCGCTGCGGACGAGGACGAAGCCCTCCGGCGGCTTGGCGTCGTACCAGCACTTGTCGAACTTCTCGCCTTCGCCATCCTTCTGCAACGCCACACAGTCGCCGCGGTCATTATTCCAGACGTAATTGTCACGGTTCGTAAACACGTGCACGTCCGCACCTTGCAGGTCGGATTGGTTGAGGGCACTGACCGGACCGCTGCCCGAATGCACTCGCATGACTCTTCCGGCTCCGAGTGTGCCCGTGAAGCCCACCACCTTTTCCCACGTGCCGTTGTCAGTCGCGCCGCTGTAGGCAACGTGGTACAAGGAGAGGCCGTTGAGGTTGACCGCAACGCTTCCCTCGTTCTTCAAATCCACCCACTCGGCTCCGAGTTGGGTTGCCGTGGCGCCGCCACGGCGGGTCCGGTCCTTGCCGGCGGGGTTCGGTTTGATCCGAACGCTCTTCATCGTCTTCATCTGTAGAATCTCCAGAACACCAAGAATGCTCGGGGAAATCACATGATTTGCCCCTTCCACATTCGAGTACGGCCGCCGAACCCGCCGTCTTAACTGGCCGCTAGCTTTCTTGGGAGTTTTTTCCAGTTAAGATGCTTCCGTACTTGTATTGGGAGGCAAATGACGCCGAGATGCCCGAGCAGGACCCGCTGCCCCAGGTCGACGACGAAGACCTCGCCCTCCGGATGATGGAGGGCGATCAGGAGGCCCTGCGCGCCGCATTGAAGGTCTACGGCCCCAAGGTGAAGGGCTATTTGCGGAAGCAATTCGGCAAGCAGCTCGATGATCACGAGCGGGATTACCTATTCCAGCGGTCGCTCATCAAATTTTGGAACAAGATAAGCACATACGATACCAGCAAGGGATCATTACGCGGCTGGTGGATACGTATTGCCCGCAATCAAGCACTGGATCACATCAAGGGCGTGGAAAACTACCGGTCCAAATACAAGGCCGAGGAGCTCGACGACCCGGCCGATGACAACAACGACGACTGCGGCGACGTAGAACTGGTAGAGGACTCGAAGGAAAAGAAGCGGTTGGAGCGAGTCCATGATTTCATTCACAACAAACTCGTTGGAGACGAAAGGACTGTGGCCTTGAATTGCTTCGCAATCGGCGGAGATCCCGATATCGTGCGCCTTGCAGCGAAGTTGGGGAAATCCCGAGCCTATGTCGATACGGTGAAAAGCAAGGTGAAGAAGAAGATCGTTGAGTTCGTCGTCGCTTTAGAAAGCGATGGCGAACGAAAGGACAAAAGATGAGCCACGACGCTGAAAAACGCGCCGAGGAGATGATCCACAAGCTCCGGAAGCTCAAAGGGTTCTGCCCGATGACTCCGGAGGAAGCTGATGCTGCGTACGAGGCTGCTCCGGCTGACCCGTTGTCGGACGAAGATATCGACTTGATGATCGAATTTGCAATATCGGGAGGAAACGCCTCTTGGGAACCGAAGCCCGACCTTGGCTGGACAGATGCCGTGAACTTGGAAGATGTCGAAGAGAATACGCTACAGCTTCATCGGAACAAAGGCGAAGACGATGGCGACACTACTGAGGAGGATAGACTTCGCGAGGAATTGCTGAGTGATGACGAAGAAGAAGACGAAAATGGAGTGGATGGCGGAGAAGAACCGCCTGGAAGCGGCCGGTAAAGAAGCTGACGCAATCGTTGAGCGGCTTGGCCTCGTTGCTCCCATCGATCCGCTCGCTATCGTGCGGTCCGAGAAGCCTTTTCTCCGTGCTGGTGGAGCTCGTCTGGGCGATCGCTATGACGGGATGCTTGAATACCACAAGAGCAAGAACCGTTTCCTTCTCTTCTACAACACGAAGTACGAGGTCGACGCACCGGTAGGAAGAATGCACGCTCGGACGAGATTCACAATCGGTCACGAGCTTGGACACTATTTTCTCAATCGTCACCGCGCCTATCTGATGAAATCTGAGAAGGCTCATCCATCCAAGGGTGAGTTTCGTTCGGAACTCATGATGGAGCGGGAGGCGGACAGCTTCGCAGCCAGCATCCTTCTGCCGACGAGGCTTGCACGGCCCCTAATCAATTCGGCCGAATTGTCAGTCGAAAGGATAAGAGGCATCGCCGATCGCTTCAACGCATCTCTCGTCTGCACCATCTTCCGAAGCGTGGGGCTGTCGGACTTCCCGTGTGCCGTCGCGGGCATTCGCGGTGGCGAAGTTTCATGGATGTTTCCTTCCGCGGCACTGATCGACGCCGGCGTATATCCCAACAAGGGCTTCCTTCCTGCGAATGCACAAGAACCGTGGGCGGAATTTCAGGTGGGAGTCGCAGAGCAATCCGAAAACGAAGGTCGAATAGCTGACTGGTTCAATTTGTTTGGTAAGGAAGATCTAATGCAAGTCCACGTCACGGAAGAGTACATCCCAGTAAAGAGCATGGGCACGCTACTCGTATTGATCACGATGGAAGAGAGCGATGTTTTCCCGGAAGTGGAAGAGGTCTACGAGGACGACGATTGATCGAATGAAAAAGCGATACTGAATGACGTCCAATGTGTCCTTATGCAAGGAACCTGTTTCGCAGATAAACGCCGAGTGCCAATCGAGCCGTGGTTCGGCACAACTTTGTTGCAGACGATCAACTCATCTTCATCAACGCGATGATCGCCGTCTTGATCGCCTCGGGCGTTCTCTCCCACTGCTCCACGACGCGTTGCAGCGGAGCGTCTAGCGTTGCCAAAAAGCGACTCTGGAAGCACTTTTTATGCAGCGCATAAGCGGAACCAGGTTACTCTCTGGATTGTTTGGGCTGCGTCCCCCGTTGTTGCCTTCCATCAACAGATCGACGCCATCAGTGTCGATTCCTGGGTCACCGTTTGGCACGGTATAGACGGAAATCGGAGAGGCGGCGGGGTCAAATGGGTTAATGAGCAGCGCCCACGAATTGGTGAGCGTAGCTAAGGCAGTGTCGCTGCTAGTTCCATCGAAGTTGTCATCGATGAATTGTGGGTTAACGTCTGTCTCAACGTCACCAAGACCGATTGCTTGGCCAATCTCATGGGTAAGAGTGCGGCGGAAGCTGGCAAGCGTAAAAGTCTTGGACGTATTCATCTGAATATCAACTCCTCCGAGCCCTCTGGTTCCCGGATAGGCAGGGGTTCCGGATGTGAGGGTGACTGGTGTTACGTCCGCGAAGAAGACTGTGTATCTAACCTACCTGGGGCGAGAGTGCCCCGAATTGCCTTGCTCGGTGGTCTTCGCCGAAATCGAATGGAAGCCGACCTGGAAAATCGCCACGAAGCAAGAACCCCCAATCATTCCGCCAAGCATCAACGAGTTCTTAAAAGTGCTCGCGCAACTCGGTGGTTACAATGCCAGAAAGAAAGACCGGCCTCCAGGCCCCCAACACGTCTGGGGTGGCGTGCGACGCATGACCGACTTCGCCATCGCGTGGGCCGCCTTTCAAGAAAACTCTAGAGTTGTGTGGAACTGACAGACCGCAAGCGTAGGCGTGGGGCGAGTATGTGGCGATAGGCCATGTACTGCGCTAAGCCCCGAGCGGCGTGTGGTTTATTGCTTGATGGCTTGGAGGGGGAAGCAGAGGATGGGGATGGCCATCGAGGCGACGCCCAGGATCCAACGGAAGTCGTCCAGTTCCACGCTATCGTCTGCCGTGGGCGGGTGGTGAATGCCCAGCAGGATGACGAGGATGAGCATCGGCGTCCAAATGGCGGCCTGGTCGAGGTTCATCACGACATATGCGATGGCGATGATGATGAACGCGCGGGCGATTTTGTAAGCGTCGCGGCCGAACAGGGCGTAGATGGTGTGGCCGCCGTCGAGCTGGCTTACAGGCAGCATGTTGAGACCGGTGATGAGCATGCCGACCCAACCGGCCATGAAGTACGGGTTGAGTTGCGAGACGGCGACCCAGGAAGCGCGATCTGCCCATTCGGGGTGCATCCATTCGATCAGCCAGCGCACGATGACGGGATTGTAAAGCTGTATTTCGTGTGGCGTGGGGACGACGGAGAGGTCGAGCTGTTTGACGCCCAGGTAAAGAATCGGCGCGGCGACAATGAGTCCGGCGAGCGGGCCGGCGATGCCGATGTCGAAGATTTGTTTGCGGTTGGCGCGCATGCCGTCCATGCTGATGACGGCACCCATGGTGCCGATGATGCTGAACGGCACGGGGATGCACAGCGGGTAGCTGGCGGGGATGCCGTATCGCACGGTTTGCAGGAAGTGGCCCATTTCGTGCGTGAGCAGAATTGCGAGCACGGCACCCATGTAGGTGAGGCCGGTGACCCAGTGGGTACGCATCATGTGGAACATGATGTCTGGCGACTCAATAAGCTGCGGTCGCCATTGGGCGGCACCGACCCAAAAGGTCGAGAGGCACGTGGCGATAAACAGTAGTAGCGGAAGCGTAACGCGTCGGCGAGCGGGGGAACGGAGATGCGATTCTCGGAGTTCTGGCAGGGACGCGGTTGGTGAGGGAGCATGGCTGCGAGGAGGCGGCGAGGCAACGGGTTGTGGCAGTATATTGCCGTTCTCGCCGTGGGAAACTGGCGTGCCGGAAGGAGGGGGCGTGGGGACGCTGGGTGAATCGGAGCCAGGATCTTGGGGACTGCTCATGGGTGAATAATACCACGTGGCCGGAGGTGAGCGTAGTACGCGGCGGCGAAGGCGATTGTGGCGACGATTTTAAGTGTTAGGAGCCCGCGAATTTCGCAGATGGTCGCGGATAATTTTGTTAGATCGTGCAATTTTGGGGAAGTGCCAATAAGTTTCCGCGAATATTAGCGCTATCCGTGGACTTGTGTTTGGCCTGAGCGATCGTCGTTAAACTTCGATGCTTTTGACGGCACTCGATCCACACACGCGGGCGGCCGATAAGCAACGTGTGGCACGTTCGATCATTCGTAGCGGGTCGAAGTTGCGAGGGACGGCGCTGGCCGTGGCAACTCCGACATGAAGCGAAGCGAAATGGGGGCGGTCTCCAGCAGTCGCCAGTTCGGCCTGAGAGAAATGATCGATTGCCGTTTGCGCCAAGGAAAGTGCGGTGCGGCGATCGCACGCGCTAAAGATGATGGCGGTACGCCGTGCGGAGAGTGGAAGCAGAGTTTGGTTATGGAAATCGTGCGCGTCGCACGAAGCAACGAGTGAAAGCTGCGTTTGCCGTAGTATGTTCTCGACTTCGATGTTGGGAATATCGTTAGTATTTGGTTCTGCAATGAGGAGGCTGAGTTCTTCGCGGTTGGCACGGCAATCGTTGGCCGCTTTTACCAGTTGGCGGACGAAAGTGATCGCCGCGGCTGGATCTTGTGCCCCAGCAAGTGCGAGCCGCTGTTCGGTGTGGGTCGTGGTTTGCAGGCGTTGGGTTCCATGTTTGGCGTTCCATGCGGCCTTCGTGGAGCTGAGCAGGAATTCGCGCACGGCACCGGAAAGATTGTCTGTTTCTTGCAGCAACGCGGCGGATGCGAGGTCATCGTGGCCTTGTTCGGCAACCACTTGCTCGCTCAGTTCGGCCATGCGACGACCAGCCTCGACGAGCGTTTGTTCGTAGTCGCGATTGTCGTTGAGTTCCAGCGATAGAGCCGTGGCGAGTTGATCGACTTGTTGTTGCAAATTGGTGACGAGTGACGAAAGAGTTGATTTGGTCATGCCGCGATAGACTCGCCCTGCTTCGAGCAGGGGTGGGAGTGCTTCCAGGCGATGTTCGCCGACGAGTTGCGTGAGTAGACCAGCCAGGTGAAGTATCTGCGGTAAGTCTCCCTCGGGTGGCTTTAATCGAGCGAGGCGTGCCATATGTTTCGGAATGGCGATGGCATCGACGATGCGAGCGGGGAGCTGCCAGCGCGATAGCAAGGCGGCGCTTAGTTGCACATGGTTGAACCCCATCGAGTCGTGTTCTAGTGCCAAGAGCTGAGAGTGTTCGGCAATTACTCCGGCGAGAAATCGGGCGTAGGTTTCGCCAAAATCGCGGAGCAGGACGAGGACGCCGATGTCTTGAAGCATTCCGGCGATGAACGCTTCGTCGCTTGGTTGTCGCCATACTTGTTGTGTCAGCAAACGAGCGGCAATGGCGCGTGTGAGTGTGTTGGTCCAATACCAACGCATTTCGTGCGCGGCCACATTGGCGAAAAGCTCATCGGGCAGGCTGAAGCCGAGCACGAGCAATTTTAGCGGTTTGATGCCAAGCAACGCGATTGCCTGGTTGAGGTCGGCGACGGGGCGGTTCAATCCGTAGATCGGGCTGTTGACGACGCGAAGTATTTTGCAGGTGAGTGCGGGATCCTGAGCAACGCAGTCTTTGATTTGCTCCGCGTCGAGAAGCGGTTGATCGGCCAGGCGCAAAAGTTCCATGGCGACCGTTGGCCGAGTGAACAGGCCGGTGGCACGATTGGCGATTTCGGCGACAGGGTTTGCTGTTTCGGCCATGGATACAAGCGGCACAAAAATTGTGGCAACCGGTGGGGGCGGGCGGAGGGGCAGCGGTGGCGGGCCGCATGACGGGCTCGCCAGCGGTATGTGTGGAACGTTAAGCAAATTTAGCTCACCTACGGCTTGAGGCGCACTGCTAGCACAGGCGTTATTTGCGGCACAATCGGTCTGGCAGGGGGAAAGACTTGGCTAGGTTGAAATCGCGATAGCGGTTTAGAATACGATGCAAATTGACTGCGGAAATGGCTTGGTTGCGACGGCGCGGCTTGCTGTGGCTAATTTCCTATCGAATTCGCATTGAGCTTTTGGACTGGGCGTCGGAGACGCCTTCCTCACTTGTTAACGAAAGACGTCAACAATGGATTGTTGTCGGAATAGATCGAGCGTTGCGCCTTCTGCCTTTGTTTCTTCAAGGCGTGTTGTTCAAGCGATTGTTTGTCTTGGTGCAATCGTTGGCGCGGTCGGGTTCTGTTGCAACGGTGCTTTTGCGGAAGTGCCGAGCGTGAGGGAGACGAGTACGCAGCAACCAGGCGATGTAACGGCACGGCAACGGCTGGCCGTGGTGGAAAGCCTGCGGCATGATGCGTCGTTGGCAGATATTTGCTTTGTTGATGCGCAGACCGGTTGGGCGGCGGGTGACCGCGGCGTGGTATGGCATACGCACGATGGCGGTGCCACTTGGGAGCGTCAGACGAGCGGCGTGGATTCTCGCCTCAGCTCGTTGAGCTTTGTGGATGCAAAGCGTGGCTGGGCAGTGGGGGGAGACCTCGAGCCATTTACGGGCACGTCGCGAGGCGTGGTGCTTCGCACCGAGGACGGCGGTGCGACTTGGAAGACGCTGACCATTGGCACGCTGCCCAAGTTGAATTTTGTTCGTTTTTTCGATTCGCAGCGCGGCGTTGCAGTTGGCGAGGCAGCAGCCGCGAAATCTTCAGGTGTCTATGCTACGAACGATGGCGGTGCAACGTGGCAGCCGCTTCCGGCCGAGGAAGGTGGCGGATGGTTCACCGGTGATTTTTTGGAGCCGGGTGCGGGCGCGGTGGCGGGTGCGTCGGGCCGTTTCTCGCAACTCGTGCGGTCGAAGTTGATGAATCCTTCGGCAGGTTTGCCATCGCGGCGTTCGTTTCGCGCGATGCGATTGGTGGGCCCGAACGGCGGTTGGCTTGTGGGAGATGGCGGACTTGTATTGACGACGTCCGACTTGGGGCGAACCTGGCAGGTACCGCCCGGCGAATTACCAGAGTACGTGAGCGAGGACTTTGATTTTCATGCGGTAGCAGTGAAGGGGGCGAATGTTTGGATCGCGGGCTCGCCCGGAACGATCGTGCTTTATTCGCCCGATAGCGGGCGCTCGTGGCACCCGCAAGCTACGGGGCAGTTCGTGCCGCTACGCGGCATCGAGTTCATCGACAAGCAACAAGGCTGGGCGGTGGGCGATTTGGGAAACATCCTGGCGACGAAAGATGGCGGGCGTACTTGGATCGCGCAGCGAAGCGGTGGCCAGCGTGCGGCATTGCTCACGTTGGTGGCGACACCGGAGGAAGCGCCTGTTGAAGTGATTGCCGATGCAGGAGCCGCCAAGGGCTACATTGCGGCGGTAGAAATGCTGCACTGTAGCCCTGTGGTCGTGAGCGGGTTAATCGGCAACGACCTGACGTCTAACGAACGCGACGCCGCGATGTGTGCAGGCGCTGCGGCCGCGAATACGGCATGGCGGTTTGCGTTACCGTCGGGCGACTTGCAGCATTCGGCGGCCGAGCTATTGGCCGAGTTGAATCGAGAAACTGACGGTCGAGCTCTCGAACAAGTCGAGCGACATGTGGTTCGCACCATTCGCATGTGGCGACCGGAAGTGATCGTGACCGGTTGCAATGAAACCGATTGCAGTGATCCGCGTTCGGCGATTTTGGCATCGATGATCGAACAAGGAGTTCGCGCGGCGGCAGATTCCAATCGTTTTCCATCGTTGGCCGATCATGAGGGGTTACCTCCGTGGCAAGTCAAGAAAGTTTATGCGTGTTTGCCCGAGGGGCAGGAAGGTGATTATTCGATCTCCACGAATGATTTCGTTCCACAGCTAGGCACTGGCTTGGCAAATTTTACATCGCCGTGTCGCGCGTTGTTGGAAGTTCCCGGTGCGCCCCAGCGAGTGACGGCGAAGCTGTTGATCAATGAAACCTCGAATGCAAAGTTCGGACGCGATTTATTCGAAGGTATCGTATTAGCAAACGACAGCGGAGCGACTCGGCGTGGACCCGAGATACCAGTGGATGATCTGGAGCGATTGAAATTGCTGGCGCAGCGACGCCAACATTTGGGGATGTTGCTGAAGCGAACTGAGGGGAACGCGGCATGGATCGCTCAGGTGAATCAGTTGCTCGATCAACTTGGCGAGAATGACGGTGCGGAATTATTGAACCAGTTGGCGGAAGGGTATTTTTCTGCGGGTAACCTCGACCTTGCGGCGGATACGCATTTTTTACTCACGCGGCGGTATGCTGCGCATCCGCTCTCGACCAAGTCGTTGGAGTGGTTGGTGCAGTTCTATTCCAGCACGGAAATGGGGCATTGCATTCACTTGCAAAGTGGAGTGAGCTTACGACAAGCCCGATTCGATCGTGGAGCCGGCGGGGCTGCTGGGACCGACGGATTGGGAGACGTGCAGCAAGCCTCGATGGCAGTGCCCGCGCAAACTCCCGTGGCTGGGGCGTTGTCGCGAGATGATCGGCTTCGTCGAGCGACCCAATTGGCGGAATATTTGCGATCGTCGCACCCGGAGCTTCATGAAAGACCACAAATTCGGTTTGCCGAGGTAACCGCGTTGCGGCAGCTTGGCTTGGCGAACCCGGCGAAGCGCTATTTTATTGGGTTGCGGCAATTGCCAGAGAACGACCCATGGCGGAAGTGCGCGGAGACCGAGTCGTGGTTGGCGACACCGGCGGAGTTGCCGCCACCGAAGGCGCTGGGGTCGTGTCGCCAAGCGGCGGAGCGACCACGGCTGGATGGCGACTTATCGGAGCTTATGTGGCTTTCGACCGATCGGCTCCGATTGAACGGCAAAGAGAAGCGTGAGAAGGATGCTGGCAGCGGTGAAATTCGTTTCGCATACGATAAAGAGTTTCTCTACCTGGCTTATCGATGCAAGGCAATTGATGAAACGATGCCCAACCCGCAAGAGAGTCGATCTCGCGATGCGGATTTATCGCCGCACGATCGAGTTCGTATCCGGTTGGATGTGGATCGAGATTTTACGACTGCTTACGAGTTGAGCTTTGATGTGCGCGGCTGGACGCACGATAGCTGCTGGGGTAACTCGCATTGGAATCCGAATTGGTACGTGGCGGCAGCGCGCCACGATACGGATTGGGTGGTGGAAGCAGCGATCCCACTTTCGCAGTTGGTCGAACAAGCGCCGCAGGCCAAGCAGGTGTGGGCGGTGTCGGTTCGCAGAACGATGCCGCGCGTGGGGCATCAATCGTGGCCGCAGGTAGAGGGCGAGGAGGATTCGCCGGAACAGTACGGGTTTCTGATCTTTGAGTAGCCAAATTGCGCTGCGTCTCTAATTGTGGTGCTGCTTTCTTGTTTAACCACAGAGATACGGAGGGCACGGAGAAGGAAGCAGGGAGCGTGGAGCAAGGAGCAAGGAGCAGGGAGAAGAATTACTGATTTAGGATTCAGGATGGTGAATGCGAGGGGCGGGACCAAGGCATTCAGTAGATACCCGGCCCCCCGCATCCACTATCCCGCATCCTGCAAATCCTTCGTGTCTTTGTGTCTTCGTGGTTTAATTAAACTCTTTAACATCGCCGTGCCCTCCGTGTCTCTGTGGTTCCATCTGAGAAGCACCAGTTTTTCCGCGTGATAGCACCCAAAGAATTTTTTTGTTGACATGGTATTCTAATTCGTTAGAATACGAATCGTTGGCGTCGTGGATGCCGTTTTTTAGGGGTCAAACACAGGGATGCTGTCATGGCACGTCCGCCTAGTCCTCATCCGACGGATGGGGAACTTGAGATATTGAGGATTCTTTGGGACCGTGGGCCGCTGGCGCTCGGCGAGCTTTGCGAATCGCTACGGCGGGAGCGTGAAGTGGCGACGACCACCGTGGCCACGATGCTGCGCGTGATGCTCGACAAGGGACTCGTGGAGCGCAAGCCGGCGGCGACGCGCGGGCACCAGTGGTCGGCGGCCGTGTCGCAATCGGCGGCGGCCGATTCGATGCTCGGCAAGCTGGTCGATGGCGTGTTCGACGGTTCGGCCCATCGGCTGGTGGCGCACTTGGTCGAAGGCGGCCAACTTTCGGCAAGAGAGCTGAGCGAACTGCGCGAGTTGATCGATAGCGGTAAACCAACGCGGAAGAAACCGAAGCCGCGGCGGTCTTGAGCTTATGGAATTATCGTTTGGTATGGCTGGTTCTTATCTTGGCGATCGAACGATCGCGACTGCTTGCGAAATTCTAGTTACAGCGAGACAGAATATGAACGAATCCGTGGCATTCGCCGGTGACGGGGTGTGGGACATCGCGGGGTGGACGATGCTGCATTTTCTGTGGATCGGCACGCTGATCGGCGGGCTTGCAGTTCTGGGGCGAATCGTGTTTCGTCGCGCGAGCGCGAACGTTCGCTATGCGACGGCGCTCGTGTGCTTGTCGCTCATGACGGTGGCACCTGTGGTGATTGCCGTGTGGTTGGCGAGCAATGGTGCTGTGTCGTCGCCTGTTGAGGGTAGTGCCGTGGCCGACACAAGTGTTGGCGTGGACGTGCCGCAACTGATGCCGAGTGAAGAAGCTTTGGCAGCGGATGTCGATAGCGGTGCGGGGGAAGTGATTGAATTGGCGACCGGTGGGGTTGATTCGTTGGATGAGCCAGTGCTGGCGATAGACGATCAGGGGAAACTTTCTGAACAGAACGAGTGGGCAGCGACTAGCTCTGGGGGCGTGGCGGTTTCTGAACCCTCCCCCGGCCCCTCCCTACGAGGGAAGGGGGATTTGGTAGGGGCTGGTCTGAACGATTGGGATGTTTGGTTTTTGGAGATCCGGGAGTACGTTCCTTATCTGCCTTGGATGTGGATTCTCGGCACGCCGATTACGTTCGCGCTGCTCGCGGCGGGCGTCGTGGGGGCGAAGCGGCTCGAACGTGCGAGCCGGATGGTGGGTGATTCGCGGATCGAAGGTGTGCTGCGTGGGCTGATGGCGTCGATGCGGATTGGGCGGCGTGTGACGGTGGCGATTTGCGATCGAATCGCATCGCCGGTGCTTGTTGGTGTGGTGCGGCCGATGATTTTGCTGCCGCCGGCCGCGCTCACGGGCTGGTCGCCCGACGAAATTGAAATGGTGCTGCTGCATGAACTTGCACACGTGCGGCGGTGGGATAACTTGGTGAACCTTGTGCAGCGGATCGTGGAATCGCTGCTGTTTTTTCACCCGGCCGTGTGGCTGGTGAGTGCCTGGGTTCGTCGCGAGCGCGAGTTGTGTTGCGATGAGTTCGTCGTGGCGAAAACGGATCGGCCGCATGCGTATGCAGAGTTGTTGGTGGCGCTCGCGGCGCAAATGCCGCGGAGCGTGCTATTTCACCCGGCCGCTTCGTCGGCGATGTCGGCAGGGCCGTTGAAAGGTCGGATTCGTCGCATTTTGAAATTGCAGGATGACCCGATGCTGGTATCGGGGAAGTCGCTCGCGCTCACGCTTGGCGGCTTGTTGGTGGCGGCGACGTTGGCCGTGTTGTATTTGCCGATGAGCGGGCAGGCGGAGCAATCAGCGGCGAAGAAATCTACCACGGAGGACACGGAGAGTACGGAGGGAAACTCGGTTGACCCGCTATTTGCGGATGTCGTGGCATCTACTGAGGTGCAGGAAGCGAACAGAAACGAATCTAATACAGATTCGAACGAATGGCCGAAGGGTGTTGTGTTTCCATCACCGAAGGAAGGGGAGATTTCGAAGCGGGCTTGGGAGCTTTTGGGGTTGAAGCTGGTGCCGATGAGGGCGGTAGATCGCAAGCGGATTGAACGGGCGAGCGAAGTAAAAGTGATTGAAGGTGCCAAAATGACACCGGGCGTGGAGGGGCCGATCAGTCTCGTGAGTATCAACAAGAATGGAGTTGAAACATTTGACGATGTGAATGCGATACTCAATGAACTGCCGCCCGGCGAGAACTCTGCCACGGTTGAGTTCGCGGCCATGCATGAAGGTCGGCCAATTACCCTGAACGTGAAGATTCCTAGGCCATCGACCAGGTTGAGTTGGCCAACAGAAAGCCAGGCCAAGTTCCCATCACTTGAACAGCAGAAGCTTGCTGACTTGGTGTGGAAGAGCTTGGGTTTAGAAATGGAGACACTCGACGCCAAGGATTTGGAGCGTGTTCGCAAGCTGGGTTACGACGGTGGCTTGAAGGTGGTATCGGGCTCGGCGGGGTGGCAAGGCACTTCTCCGATGATCCAGCAGGGCGACTTGCTAGTGGGGCTGCACGTTTGGCCCACGACTTCGCTGCAAGATGTGGTAACGGTGCTCATTCGTGGCGACATTCAAGAATTGAATCCGCTGAAGTTTTACGTGGTGCGGCGAGGGGTGAGGGAGAATCCAGAAAATCCTGAAAGGCACATCGAGGCTGACGTAGTGGTTACCGGGCGAGCGGGAGTTAATCCGGTGCAGTTACCGGTTTCGGCGCTTCCTGCGCCGATTACTTACGTGCCAGGGACGGGTGCAAGTGAGGGCTACGCCGTGCCTGTAGCAGCGAATCCCTATCGACCAGCGAATCCACCAGCGCAAGTTAATCCACCTGCGGCACAGCCATATTTTCCCACACTCCAGACCCCCGTTCCTGCTGAGGTGGCACCCGTGTATCCGCAGGCCAATGAACCCCTTGCCGAGTTGCGACCGGCGTATTTGAACGTCGAGTTTTACTACTTCTATTCGCCAAGCTCGGAGCCTTCAAAGAAGATGCGGCCGATCGCTAAACGGGTAAGCCGGTATGTTGCTGGCGTGGAATTCAAAGAAATCGACGTGGAGAAAGACAAAGCGCTGGCAAAGCGTTTCGATATTGAGCGAGTTCCGACCGTGATGGTGCTTCGCGAGGGCAAGCTCTTGGTGCGTATGGAAGGTTTGCAATCGGAAGAAGATCTTCAAGCAAACTACTTGAATGCGTTGTTCGAGTCGCGGAAACGTGGCCCAGGAAACGAGGAATCGCCACGTGCTGCCGAATCGTCGTCGAAGGAGAATGAAACGCCTAAGAGCGGGCAAGATCGGTACCGAGCGCCGAACTCCGCAAAGAGCATCAAGGCCAATGGCGTGGGAGTTCAGCCGCCGTCCGACGAGAAATCCTTGTTGGCGTCATCGCCGGAGCCGTCGCATGAGAATCGGGTAGTGAAGTCGTATTCGGTGCCTGAGAAACTGTTCCAGGATGTTGTTGGCTATCTCGGTGCCGTGGGGGTGCATGTCAATGCCAACACGCCTGGCCGAGCCATGTTCCAAGGCACTTCCGCTCAGCATAAAGCGTTTCAGGATTTACTAGACGCTACAGAAAAGTGGCAGAGCGGGTTGGCCGATTGGTCGGAGGCCAGCCGCATTAGCCTGGTTAAAGAAGACGATGGCACCGAGGTACTCGTTTGGCCGCTGGCGGGGTTGAAGGTTGCTTATGGAATGGTTTCTTCCGCGACGGGGCCAGGATACCGCGGCTGCATCGTGCGCGAAGTGACGCCGGGTAGCCCGGCTGCATGGCGAGATATTCAGCCCGATGAGTTCATCACTTCCGTGCAAGGATTTGGATGCAAGAATATTGCCGAGTTGGAATCGATCATGCGCTCACTTATCGAGGAATCTGCTGGCCGGGGGTTGATGCTGAACTTTGATACGAGGCGGTTTGTTGGTGACAGAGTTCAACAGCATCGCAAGTCGCTGGTGCTGCCAGGCAAAAAGCAAATCGAAGCCAATCAAGAAAAGAAGTCGTCAACGTCGAACGTTTCAGAAGCGAGAAGCACACGGAGGCAAGATCGTGAAAGGCGTGAGCCGGAGCGGGTGTTTAGGAGTCAGATACTCAATGCGGCTGCGGACTCGTGGTCGCCGACGCCACAGCCGAGCGGTAATGAGCCGACAAATCAACAGCGCAAGGCGGATGTCGGTGCTGTGGGCGATTCTTCATGGGCGGATTCGGCATCCACACCGGCGGGGAATGTTCCTGTGCCACAGCCATCTTCACCGGCAGTGGTGCAGCCTGTTCCGTCGAGCCCCTATAGCACGCAAGGAGAGCAATCTGAAGGGCGAGTGTCGTACGCGCCGTTGCCGTCGCCACCGACTGCGGACGTGCCGGTGTTGAATCCGTCGCAGGCTAGCTCGCCGGTGCCACCGATCGTGGCGGATCCGTGGAACCCGCTTGGGGCGGCGCGCATTCCATACGGAACTGTCGCTGTGTCTGAAGCCGCGCCGACTTCGCAAGAGAATCCAAGTTCACCTGTTGCCACCGGAACCAAGGCTACCCCTGAGCCCAAGCTGGGTGTAGCGACAACAGCGGGGCCATCTCAAAGCGGCCAACCTCAATTAGCGGAGAATGGCAAATCCCCTATCCAGCCGACTTCGACTGATCGAGTAGCGCGAACTTACGAGATACCAAAAACCCTGGGAGGTAAGGTTCGCAACTATGCGAAATCAGCTAGTTTGCCGGCACGTTTTGACAACAGTGGCCGAGTTATTCTGCAAGCTAAGCCCGAGGAACATGAAAAGTTTAAAAAGCTGCTTGAGAACACGGATAAATGGCAAGAATCCATCGAGCAACGGCAGAGTCGATTCAAAGGGACCATTCCGACGATTGTCGTTACCAAGGTGGGTGACAAGGATATCTTGGAATGGCCGCTTGCCGGTTTGAAGTTTGTAGAGGAAACCACAGAGACGGAAGCTGGGTCCAAAGTGAGCATTTTAGAGATCGCTCCCGGCAGCCCGGCCGGTTGGCAGGCGTTGCACGTAGGCGATCGGCTTTTCAAAGTCGATCAGTTCCGCGTTGGCACCATGTCGGAGCTTCAGTCGATCCTGACAACGCTGCCTCAAAGCCTTGCAGAGGACGTAACAGAAGTATCTGCGGCTTTTTTTGGCCCTCATGGCCAGCGTAACTGTAAGCTCCCCATAAGAATTAGTTCCCACACGGAGCAGCAACCTAGTGGCCGTATTCGCCGCCCGGCCGAACGGCCCCGTGCGGCGGCCGAGAAAAAAGAGGATGTGCAAACATCAGGTGAATCCAAGCCTGCTACTTCGAAATCGTCGGCCAACAAAGCAAATCTTCGCTACGACGGCAAATCGTTCGCACAATGGCGCGACCAGTGGCAGAATGAGTTGAGTGCCGCGAAACGGGCCGAGGCCGTGCGGGCGCTCGGGGCGTTTGCCAGGGCCGGCTATGGCGAAGAAGCGGTGGACGCGATTTTGGAAGTGGCCGGCAATTATGATTTTCTTACGATTTCACAAGATCCGGAAGGAAAGCTCAAGCAGGCCGTGCTCGATGAATTGACGCCGGATACCCAGGGGCATGAGTTAGCGAAAATTTGGTTGCCGACGCTTTTAGAGCGGGTGAAGCAAGATCCCAAAAAGTGGCAATGGCTCGTTCATCATGTGCTCTATCGGCTGCGGACGGATGATCCGGATATCATTGCTATGATACGATCACTCGCGGAGAGCGGGCCTCCTGAAATTCGTATGGAAGCATTGGGGGCACTGGTTCGGTTGTCGAAGTCAGGGTCTCCAGACAGTGCGGTTTCTGTGGATGAAGAAACCGGGCGACTGCTCGCTCAAGCGCTCGGCGATCAGAATACCGAGACGGTAAGTTCTGCGTTGCGGCTTTTACTGAACTATCCCTATTCCTATGGCGGTGGTGGTTTTGGCGGAGGTGGTGGCACCGTGCCTCCACCAAAGTTGATCTTTCAGCCGCAGCTCGTGCCGTTGTTATTTCACGCCGAAGAGCCAATTCGCCAGCAAGCTCGTGAGGTATTGCAGCACATCGGAGAGCAGGATGCGCCGCTAGTTGTCGAGACGCTGGTTGCGGTGCTGGAAGACAAAGATGATTCCCGGAAGAAGGATCATCTCAATGCGATTCTCGCGTTGGCGGCGATGGGTAAGCACGGGCAAAAGGCTGTGCCTGAGCTCGTCAACTTTTTGAAAGAGAGCAAGGATCAGGAGATTCTGGTGACTGGCATAGTGGCACTCGGGCGTAGCACCGGTTTCAGTTCCGTGGCGCGAGCAGGTGGAAGAGTCGTGCTTGATGAAGGTATGGTGGCAAGTGCGGCGGAGAAGTTGGGGCCGCAATGGGCCGAGGCCTTTGAGGATAAGGGGTTGGACTTGCAAGAGGATTTGATGGAGCGCGTGTTCGCAGAAGATCGAAGTATCTTCCCCGCGGCAGATCAGGTGCGAGTAGGTGGCGGCGGGGGAATGTTTTGAGGTGACGGAGTCTCGTCGGCAGCGGCTTAAGCCGCGGCGGCAAGAAGGCCGGTGAACCGGCCTGGAAGCGGTGTTTAGAAAAACTCGACACTGCCGTGCATCTCATTCTCACTCATAGAATCATTCATCAAGAGCAGATGTCGAATGATATCTCCGAACGAATGGTTCGATCGTGTTAAAAAAACTATACCGCAATGTGTGCGGTTAGTAGTAGCAGTTCGCAGGAAGTCGGTGTCTTGAGTTACGATGACACGCTGATTGCGAATTGCAAATTCCAAATGACTTGCATCGGTTGCGCCAATTAGATTGGCTTCAGCGGTTGTGGTGACATCGATTCCTCGTCGGTGAAGCCCCTCTGCAACAGCCGTGGCAATATTTTCATCGAGATGAAAACGCATTCTTATCGTTCAAGTCTTTGCCTTAGAGGACTTGGACCGGCATGCATTCGGAATACTTCAAGAAAATCGGCATCCTCGCGTAGTTCCTGGAGGATTTGCTCGCGATGATCGAAGTAATAAGAAAGAGCCGCGTGTACTTGGCCTAAGCTCAAGTGCGATAATTGCACGATAATTTGATCTGCACTGAGGCCTTGAATTTCTGCTAATGCATAAACGTCTTGTACTCGTGTGCGAGTGCCGGCAATGTAAGCGCGATTCTGGCCGTCGTGGTTTTGACGCAATTCAATGTGTGTGGCGACAGTGGCTTGCATAATCTAATTCTAGCTCTGTAAAAGCACAAAGTCATCGTCGAAAGACGCAGTTTCATCCAGGAACTGGATAAACTTGTAATAAGCGATGCCCTTGAGCTAGACGCTTAGAATCGTCCGCAACGCTGGTTCGAGCGTGGCATGGTCGAACTCGAAACCGGCCGATTGGAGGGCGGCGGGTTCTACACGGGCACCGCCGAGGAGCATTTCATCGGCCATTTCGCCGAAGGCGAGGCGGGCCGCGAAGGCCGGCATGGGGAAAATGGTTGGCCGGCCGAGTACGCGGCCTAATGTCTTCGTGAATTTACGGTTCGTGACCGGGTGTGGGGCGGTGGCGTTGACGGGGCCGCAGAGTGCTGCTGCTTCGAGGGCAAATTGGATTGCACGCACGAGGTCGTCGAGCGCGATCCAACTGAAGTATTGTTGGCCGCTGCCAATGACGCCGCCGAGGCCCAGCTTGAACGGAGTGAGCATGGTCGCGAGCGCGCCTCCTTTGCGATCGAGCACCACGCCGATGCGCAGGTTCACCACGCGGATATTGGCATCGCGGGCACTTTGGGTGGCTGTTTCCCACTGTTGGCAAACATCGGCGAGGAAGCCAGTGCCGGGGGGAGACGATTCGATAAGCTGTTCGTCGCCGCGGTTGCCATAGTAGCCGATTGCGGAAGCGCTGACGAGGGTGGATGGTTTATCCGTTAAGCCGGCAAGCGTTTGGCAGAGTAGGGTCGTGCCGCGAACGCGGCTATCGAGAATTTCCTTTTTGACAGAGGCAGTCCAACGACGCGACGCGATGCTTTCGCCTGCAAGATGAACGACGGCATTCACGCCGTGGAAACCGGCGGCGTCGATCGTGCCGGCAGCCGGATCCCATGGAATTGCATCGGGCTGGTCTCCCCTTTTATGCCGCACGACGGGGCGGACAGTGTGGCCATCGGCTTGCAAGGCTTGGGTGAGCGCTTGGCCAACGAGGCCGGTTGAGCCAGTAATTGCGATGATCATGGGGGGGGTGTCCGTTGTCCGTTGTCCGTTGTCCGTTGTCCGTTGTTAGTTGTTAGAGTGGGGGGACGCTTACGGTATCTATACCGGAATTGGTTTATCTGGTTAACGGCGGCGTTTTTGGTATTCAAGGCTGGCTTTTTCTAGGAATCGGCGTTCACTACGGGTCAGGCTATCCTGACCGTGTTCTTGGATTTTCTTGAGGATTTCATCCATGCGGCTTTCATCGGCTTCGGCCTGGTCGGGATCGAGCACGCGCAGCTTGGGGCCCGGCTTGATGCGGTTCCAAAATCCCTCGCCTGGTAGGAGTGTGCCAAGGCGTCGCCCCCATTTGTAGTAGAGATAGCCGAAGGCGGCACCGCCAAGGTGGGCTGTGAAAGCAACTTTGCCCGAGCGACTGAGCGCGCCGTAGGCATCGACGATGACGATGATGAGGGCCAGCACCCACATCGGCATGGGGAACAACAACATGAAATACACGGTTTGGTGCGGGTAGTTCATCGCGAACAGGATGAGCACCGCGGAGATGCCTCCCGAGGCACCGAGCATGATGGGGCGAATTCGGTCGCCATTTCCGCCGCCGTTCGTGATGAGTTCTCCCACAAGCCAAACGAGGCCCGCGAACACGACGGCCGTGCAAAAGAACGTAATATATTCTCGGCTGCCGTAACGCTGTTCGATGGGCCTGCCAAAAAAGAACAGGGCAACCATGTTCCAAACGATGTGGCTGATGTTCGTAGGGTCGTGAAGAAAGCCGTAGGTAAGCAGTTGATAAGCTTGCCACGGACGGCGGAAAACGTCGGGGTGGAGGCTGAACGTACTAGTGAACCAACCCGACTCGCGCGTAATGAGTTGCACCACGTAAACGGCGAACATGAAAACGATGAGCTTGGTGTTCATCGACCATGCGCCAGGCGTCATGCGGAAGCCGGGGCCGTCGTTGTAGTAGTTTCGTTCGCGCTCGTAGTCGCGGTCGTAGAGTCCCATAGTTGCGCGGTGTGGCAAGTGTTCGTGGATCGTTCGGTGACAGCCCCAACAAGACGTGACTAATAGCCTGTCACGAGGAAAGCGGATCGCGATTCATGCACCGCGGCCTCTGCGAGGCATTGTATGCCACCCGACAGAAAAGAGCATGGCCAATCCGAGGGGCGGGCCATGCCGCGAAGAGATTCAGCCGTATTGGCTTAATTCGAGTTGCCGAGTGCCAAGGGAACCGTGCGAGTGGAGGCGGCTCGTGGCGGGGCGGGACGTTCGCTGGTTCGCGATTCGCTCGCGGCCAGTTCCCGGGCCATTTCGGAGTTTTGCTTGAGCAGCGTATCGAGCAGGCCTCGGCCGCGGGCGATCTGCTGTTGGACTTTGGCAAGATGCTCTTCGATAGCCTTACGTTCTTTTTGGATGCCTGCGATGTCGGCCTGCAAGCGTTTAATTTCTTGCTCGCGGGCGGCTTGCAGTTCTTTTGCTGTTGCCAGAGCCACGTTGAGGCGTTCGATGTCTGCTTTTACCTCGGCAGTGGCGACTTCGATTTCGACGCGGCGACGATGGAGCTCATCGAATTCGGTGTCGTAATCGCGAAGTGGGCGCTGATAGAGCGTTTTTTCGGCTTCGGCTAACTTATCGGGCGGCAACGGTTTGCCTTCGGCGTCGAGGCCGAGCTTGCGTGAAGCATCGTCGTCTTTTTTGGCTTCTTTTCCGTGCCGCAAGTATTCTTGGATGGATTGAGGCGGAATGCGCTTCTTGAGTTCGGCATCGGACATACCGGCAAAGATTTCGTAGCGATCGGCCGGCATCGTTTCGTAAATCACCCACGGGCCGCGGCTGGTGGTCAAACGCTGTAGCTCGATCTGATTGAACGGGTGGGCTGGGGCGAGCGTGGCTTGTTGGCCGGATGCGTCTTTGACGCGGAACTCGCCCAGGTATTGCCTGCCTTGGGGTTTGCCGTCTTTCGTGGGAAGTTGAGCGGCCCCCTCTTCGAACACGAAAACGATGGTGTCTTTGGCAAGGCCAACCGGAGAGCCGGCGGGGAAGGTTACCTTCACGCCGTTCTGGTCGGAACCGGCTGGGGCGACTTTTCGCCAAACGCGACCGCGCTGGCGAGCCGTGAGCAGAATTTGGTGGTCGAGGTCTTCGATGCTGGGAATCGACTCGGCATCTTCGGGCATTGCAATGGCAGGCTCTTGCTCACCTTGCAGCTTTGCGATGATCGATGGATCTTTCGTGCCCTTTTGGAGGGCAAGTTTGCGGGCGTCTACATCTTCGAGTTCAGCCGTTTTTCGATTGATGGCTTCACGGTAAACGCGATTGATACGCAGCACTTCGGAAGCAAGCAGCGTAAAGCCGAACGTCGTGAGCCCGATGCAAACAACAACGATAACATTTCCCCAATGCCATGTGCGCGCACTGAAGTACGCAATCACGAAGGAAGTGAGGATCAAGCCAATAACGACGTAAAGAGCCATACAGATCGCGATCGAAAGAGCGGGCCGAAGTGGCCCGAGTGGCGACTAAGTCCGATCATTTCATACTAAATGGGCAGTTTTGGCTGGTCAAGCAAATTAGGGCGCTCGGCCATTGCAGCAAGTCGTTGACGGGTAGGTGCTTAGGTAGACAATGTGCAGGCGGCAAAACCGCTAGAATTGGGCACTGTGCCAGTTTTTGGGGAACGAGCGTAGGATTGTTTGCTTCGCGTTTTATTCGGGGAATTCGGCTAATTCAGGTCGAGGAGCGTTTTGTGCTTGAGACGCCGGATGTAGCCGCCGGCCCGAGGTGGACTTTTGTCTTCCTCGGCGGGACGGGACTCAAGTATCGACAGGGCCGGGCGGGCGCGGTCGTCGAGGAAGTCGAGGGCGTTCCAAGCGGCAATGGCAAGAAAGTAATCTCGGTCGGGCTCGGTGTAGCTAACCAGAACATCCGTCGCGGCCTTGGCGTCGCTGGCGTTTCCGAAGCGGCCGAGAGCCTCGGCAGCCACGATTTGCACCATGGGGGACGAATCGTCGAGAGCTTTGAGTAATTTCTCACGACCGGCTTCGACACCGGCTTTTTCGTTGGCGAGCAAACCCATCGCGCCCCAGTAACGAACGCCGCTATCGTCGTCATCGAGCAGCGATACAATTTGCGGAAGCTTGGTGCGATTTAGCGAAGAAGCGAGTTGGGCTGCCGCGAAGATCGCGTCGAAATCATATTTGGCCAGATCGTGGCCCATTTCATATGGAGTGGTTCCTTTTGATCGCTTGCGCATTTCCCATTCGGACAAGAGTGTTACGTCGCGAATTTCATGTTCCCACTTCCGATGCGCCTCCCGCAGACGCTTGAGGATGTCCGCGTGTTCGGGCGAATTGGCGAGATTGACGACTTCATCAGGATCTTTCTGCAGATCGTAAAGCTCCTCGGCAGGCTTCTGTTTCCAAAAAACGGATTGTACTTCGTTGAGCTTGCCATCTTCGAACATCTTTCGCCACACGCGGGTGGTGGGTGTTTCTTCCTGATAGGAAAGGTATTGGCCATACGCGCGGTGGGGCATGTAGTTGCGAATGTAGTTGTAACGCTTGTCGCGGACGGATCGTGACAGATCGTAGCGCTCATCCATGCGGCTGCGGAATCCGTAGCTATACTGTGGTTCAACAGCGGTGAATTGGCCCGCGAATGCGCCGCCTTGCATCCATGAAGGAGCTTCGATTCCGGCGATGCTCAAAGTGGTTGGCGCGAGGTCGATGAAACTCACAAGCCGATCGGAAGTGCCTCCCTCGCTATAACTTTTGGGAGCCAGGTGTCTCCATTTTGGCGGAAAGTAAGCAATCATGGGAACGTGGAGGCCCGAGCGATAGAGCCAGCGCTTGTGCCGTGGCATTCCGGAGCCGTGGTCGCTGAAGAAAAAGATGATCGTGTCGTCGGCCAAGCCGGAGTCTGCGATTTCTTTCAACCGCTGGGCGACTTGAGAATCCATCGTGGTAATGCGATCGTAGTGTTGAGCCCAGTCGCGGCGAACTTCGGGAGCGTCTGGATGGTAAGTGGGAATGCGTACGCCTGTCGGGTCGTGGACTCTTTCTTCGCTCGCAATCTCGTTGCGGATTTGCGATTCGTGAGTGGCCGTGTGATTGAAGACGGCGAAGAACGGTTGGTCTTTTGCACGCTTTCGCCAGTGCGCACGACGGCTGGATTCATCCCAGACTTGGCCAGTATGGGCTACGTTGTAATCTTCTTTGATGTTGTTCGTGCAATAGTATCCGGCCTTGCGAAGGTACTCGGGGAACATGTGGAACTCGGCCGGCAAACGAGTTTGCGAACGCATGTGTTCGGAACCCGTGCTGGGCGGATACAGCCCCGTGATAATCGTAGTGCGAGCCGGAGCGCACACGGGCGCGTTGGAGCACGCATTGGTAAATCGCAGACTTTTGGCGGCGAATGCATCGAGCGTCGGCGTGATGGCAAACTCATCGCCGTAACAGCCGAGGTAGGGACCCATATCCTCGGCTGTGAGCCAGAGGATGTTGGGCCGATCGGCTGCGGAGGAAAGCGTCACTAGGACGAGAGAAATCAAAAGTGTGAAGATTGCCCGCATGTTTTAAGAAAGATAAGTTCAGCAGTTTCTAGGCAAGAATCTCGGTGACCACTCGCGCGGGCTCTACGCCGATGAGGCGTTGGTCGAGGCCTTGGGATTTGTACGAGAAGCGCGCGGGATCGAAGCCGAGTAGATGCAGAATCGTGGCATGCAGGTCGTGGACGTGAACGCGGCCATCGACGACGTTGAAGCCGAGTTCGTCGCTGCTGCCGTGCGTGATGCCAGGCTTAATACCGCCGCCGGCAAGCCACATCGTGAACGCGTTCGGGTGGTGGTCGCGGCCGTCGTTGCCACCGCCTTGTACCATGGGCGTTCGGCCGAATTCACCGCCCCAAATAACGAGTGTGTCGTCGAGCATGCCACGTTGCTTGAGGTCGGTGATGAGTGCGGCACAGGCCTGGTCGGTATCAGCACAGTTCTTGTGCAAGTCGTTCACGAGGTTGCCATGTTGGTCCCACGCTTCGTGAAAGATTTCGACAAAGCGCACGCCGCGTTCCACCAGTCGGCGTGCGAGCAGGCAGGTGGCGGCGAACGACGGTTTACCCGGTTCCGCGCCGTACATTTTCAACACGTGCTCGGGCTCGCGCGAGATATCAATCGCATCTGGCGCGCTGGCTTGCATGCGGTAAGCCATTTCGAACGAGTTGATTCGCGTGGCAATCTCCGGATCGCCGACTTCGGCCAAGTGTTGCGCGTTGAGTGCATTGATGGCATCGAGCGATTCGCGTTGAAGTTCGTTTACCACTCCGCGCGGATTGGAGAGGAACAGCACGGGGTCGCCGCTGGTGCGGAAGCTGACGCCTTGATACACGGTGGGTAGAAAGCCGCTGCCCCAATTCGAGTTGCCGCCACTGGGGCCTTTTGAGCCCGTGCTGAACACGACAAAACCGGGCAAGTTTTGCGATTCGCTGCCGAGGCCGTAGAGTGTCCACGAGCCGAGGCTTGGTTTGCCGAATTGCTGCGAGCCGGTGCTCATGAGGATTTGTGCCGGGGCGTGGTTGAACGCATCGGTCGCCATCGATTTCACGATGGCGATGTCGTCGACCACTTTGGCGAGGTGCGGCAACAATTCAGAAAGCTCGGCACCACATTGTCCGTGTTTGGCGAATTTGAATTTGGGCCCGAGCAATTGAGAATTCGGGTTGATGAACGCGGCCCGGTAACCTTCGAGCAATTCGGCTGGTGGTAGCGTACCGTCGTACTTGGCGAGCTGCGGTTTGTTGTCGAACAGCTCGAGATGGCTCGGCGCGCCGGCCATGAACAGGAAGATGACATTCTTCGCGCGAGCACGTAGCGGTGGGCGCTTGACGGCAAGCGGGTCGGCTGCGGCGGCCACGGCTTGCGACTGGGCGAGTTGGTTGAGTGCAATCGCACCAAGACCGACGCCGCACTCTTTGAGAAACCATCGCCGGGCGAGATTCTGCGGAGCCATGTTGCGATAGAGATGACTTTGGCAATTCATGGTTAAATTATGGTCGCGAAAAGGCACGAAAAGTCGCAAAAAAAGATGAATTGATCAAACTTCGAATCGATTCCTGCGAATAAGTTTTCAACTACATTTTTTGTGTTTTTTTCGTGCCTTTTCGCGGCTATTCCTTCGTAATGGTTTCATCCAGGTTGAGCACGACGCGGGCCAAAGCGGTCCAGGCGGCAAGGTCGGCTGGGGTTGTGTCCTTAGGCAGAGTGGCCATGAGGTCGGTTTTTTGTTGGTCGTTGTCTGCAAGCAGCAGCCACGGATCGCTGCCTTCGCGTTGAAAGCGTTGTTTTTGCTTGGCGACGAAATCTTGCAGCACGGACGATTCATCGATTTTCGGATCGCGGCCAAGGCAACGCCGCACGGCAAACGCAACGCGATCGGCGTCGTTGGCACCGCCTTCAGCAACGATGCGGCTGGCCAGTGCGCGGGCACTTTCCAAAAACAGCGGTTCGTTGAGCGTGGTGAGCGCTTGCAACGGTGTGTTCGATCGCACGCGACGAGCGCATGCGAATTCGCCGTTGGGCGCATCGAAGGTTTGCAAGGCCGGGTAGGGCACGCTACGAAAACGAAACGTGTAGAGAGCACGTCGATAGCGATCGGGGCCCGTGTCGACGACCCACGTTTTTGGTCCATAGCTGGCTGGAGGTTGGAACAAGAACTCAGGCGCGGGCGGATGAACACTCGGGCCGCCAACTTTCGGATTCAGCAGGCCGCTGGCAGCCATGGCAATATCGCGCACCACTTCGGCATCGACGCGATAACGTGGTCCCCGGGCCAGGAGGCGGTTGTCAGGATCAAGAGCCAGTAGCTCGGACGTAACGACGCTCGACTGCCGGTAGGTGGCCGAATCGGTGATAAGCCGATGAATGTGTTTGAGACTCCAGTTGTTTTCCATCAGTTCGATGGCGAGCCAATCGAGTAGCTCGGGGTGCGAAGGAGTTTCGCCCTGCGTACCGAGGTCTTCGGCGGTGGCCACCAAGCCGGTACCGAAGTAAGCCTGCCAGATGCGATTCACGATCGACCGCGCGGTGGTTGGCGAACGCTTGTCGGCGAGCCAGCGAGCGAAGTCGAGACGGGTTGGTGCGGCCGCGTTCTCAGCCGCGCTTTGTAATGGATGCAAGAACGACGGCACGTGCGGTGCGACGGCTTCTTTCGGAGCGAGGAAGTTTCCGCGATCGAGGCGGTGAGTCGGTCGTGGCTTTTCGCGTTCGAGTAATGCGAGTTGCGTGTCGCCGCGTGGATGGCTTTGCCACAGTGCTTCGATGCGGCGGTTGGCATCTTGCCATTCGGGCACCGTGGTGCGCCAATGACTGAAGATGCGACTGGTTTGCTCGGGCGCGCGTTCTGCCGCAGGAACACGCAGTAATTCACGCAACTCGACAGGCATCGGATCGGCAACCGCGTTTTCGGCCGCGGTGGTGGAAAACCGGAAGCGGCCCAAGTTATTGGTTTGGTTATCGTCGCTGTTCCAACCGCCGTGGTTTTGCACGAGGCGGAACGTGAGGCGGACACCACCAGAGACTTGCAGCGGTTTGTCGAGCACAAACACCGCTTTACGAGGCACATTGCTGCGACCCGGGCCGATATCAATGGTCCATGCTGTAAGAGGTTTGTCGTCGTTCGCAAACTCGACGGGGCCGACACTCCGCTTCTGACCACTGCGATCGTCAAAAACTGGCAGCAGGTCGCCGCGAGGCGGATTGACATCCGCGGTTGCCTTACTGAATTTCAGTCTGCGAGAAGGCGCTGAGCCGTCGAGCGGTTCGGCATCGATTTTCAGCTCGCTGAGCGCGCATGTGCCGTAAATCGACCGGCCTGGGCCGCCACGGGGCAAATTCGGGTCGGTTAGCAGTTCGAGGCGAATGGCACGAATTTCGGGAACTTTCACTTCGGCCACGAATTCAGTCGTGGTTTTGGTGGGGGCATAGCCGTCGGCAAGAATCGAACCATCGTCTTGCAGGAAGTATTTCTGTCCGCCGGCGTCGATTGGCTGCGGTTGAACAACGGTCCACTCGGGCTGATCATTCCGAACCTGCTGTTCCCAATCGGCCATGCGTTGCGGCCAGTCGGGTGCTTCGTCGCGCAACGACTGCTCGATTTGCTCGATGATGCGTTGCGTCGCGTCCCATTGATCCTTCTCTTCGTGAGTGTAAACTTCGACTTGCGCTTCGTGGCAATTGTTGAGGAACGCAAACAGGCCGTAGTAATCTGTATGCGAAATCGGATCGTACTTGTGCGTATGGCATTGGGCGCATTGCACGGTGAGGCCGAGAATTCCTTTGCCGATGGCGTCCATGCGGTCGAACATGGCTTCCATGCGGAACTGCTCAGGGTCGATGCCGCCTTCTTCGTTGATCATCGAATTTCGTAAAAATCCGGTGGCCACGAGTTGGTCTTGCGTGCGATCGGGCAGCAGGTCGCCGGCGATTTGTTCGATGATAAACTCATCGTACGGCATGTCGGTATTCATCGCGTTGATGACCCAATCGCGATACCCCCACACGAACCGCGGCTTGTCTTTTTCAAAACCGTTCGAGTCGGCATAGCGAGCGGCATCGAGCCACATGCGACCCCACTTCTCGCCAAAGTGGGGCGATGCGAGCAGGCGTTCGATCTGCTCGTCGAGAGCGTTCGGGCTGTTAGCCTGTTCGATTGTTCGCACTTCGTTGAGCGTAGGGGGCAACCCCGCAAGGTCGAGCGACAACCGCCGCAAGAGCGTGTTGGCAGATGCCGGCTGGGAAGGTGCTAAATCTTCGCTCTCTAATCGAGCGAGCACGAAGGCATCAATCGGGTTGCGCACCCAGGTTTGGTTTTTTACCGTGGGTGGTTTGGGGCGTTGGGGTGGCGTGAAGGACCAATGAGGTTTGATCTCGGCCCCTTGTGCGATCCACTTGCGGAGCGTTTCGATTTGCTCGGGGGTAAGCGATTTTCCGGAATCGGGCGGCGGCATACGCATTTCGGCATCTTCTGCCGCCACGCGATCGATCAACGTGCTTTCATTGGGTTTGCCGCGAGTGATTGCCGCATCGGCACCGAGGACATCGCCCACGCTTTCCCACATGTCTAACCGCAGGTCGGCCTGCCGTTCGACATCATCCGGTCCGTGGCAATGGAAGCAGTTGTCTGCCAGGATCGGCCGAACGTCGCGAGTGTAATCAACTTCACTCGCGCGTAGATCGACCGCACCGCATAGGCAAGCGGTTACTAGAGCAACAAAGGTTTGGGAATATCGATGAGGCATTACACGTTAGAATTGAGTAGCGTCCAATAGCCGCGCACTATGAAAAACCGTGAGAATTTCAACTCGTGAGGTCGTTGCCGCGAAAATGATCCTGTAGGATCCAAAATAGATTTCTCTTATGTTCGGATTGCCGATTTCTCGAACGATTGCTCCAGCACTTGGGAACGAACTTAAACGAGCTACTGACACTCGCAATCGTCGCACATAAGCGATCGCCGTCTCAGGCGCATCGCGCGCGATGAATTTACGGATTTCGCGCAAGTCCTCTTGTGCTTGCGCACTCCATACGATTCTCATCGTGTCTCTTCGTTCTCAAGTTGGTCCATAAACTCGTTATGTTCGATGAATTCTCCGTCAGCGATTTGTTGTAAGCCGATCTCGATCTTACGAAGAAGCTGCAACTGATAGATCCCTTGATCAATCGATGCATCGTCATCGAGCGATGAAATGGCGTTGATCATTTTATCTTTAATGGTCATCGGTTCTTGCTTCCTTAGTTTCTGCATTCACTTTGGCAACCTCAAGCAACAACATCCATCACCGGTTTTCCTTTGCCGTCTTCGGTGATATAGAACGGTCGCCGCTCGACATCGAACGAGGTTTGGGGGCTGATGCCCATGAGGTGCATGATCGTGGCGTGCATGTCGGAGAGCGACACGGGGTTCTTGGTGACGAGGCATGGCCGTTCCTCGGCCGTTTCGCCATAGAGAAAGCCGCGTTTGACGCCGCCGCCGAACATAAGTACCGACGACGAGCCCGTGAAGTGGCGGTGCAATCCATAGTGTTTCGGCTCACTCAGTACGTCGGCTTTGGCACGCGATTGATCTTTAGCCGTGCTGCCCGGGACACCTTCGATCATCATATCGCGACTGAATTCGCTGGCCAGCACCACGAGCGTGCGGTCGAGCAGACCACGCTCTTCGAGGTCGAGTATGAGTTGTGCGATCGGCTGATCGATTTCCTTTTTCATGCGCACGAGCGTATCGTGTCCGTTTTCATGCGTGTCCCAGTGAAAAAACGGAATGTATTCGGTGGTGACCTCGACAAACCGCGCGCCGGCTTCGACCAGACGACGGGCCAGTAAGCAACCACGGCCGAATTGACTCCCGTTGTACTTGTCGAACGATTCTTTCTTTTCGAGCGACAAATCAAAGGCACTTTTGTCTTGGGAACTCAGTAAGCGATGGGCCGCGTCGATCGAACGCAGCATCGATTCTTGCTGATAGTCACTCGCGTACTGCAACTGCGGGCTTTGCTTGATGAGTTGCTTGAGGTGGCGGTAACGGTTTTCGAATCGGGCATCGTCCATCCCCTTGGGCGGCCGAACGGCCAGGCTTGCATCTTCGGGGAAGGGCAGGTTGAACGGCCCGAATTCGGAACCGAAGAAGCCGCCCGTGGTGAATGCTTTGATTTCCTCGGCCTCGCCGTTGCCCTCGAAGCGTTGGCCGATGTTGATGAACGGCGGAATGACCGGGTTGATGGGGCCGAGAACGCGAGCCATCCAAGCACCAATATGCGGAGCGGCCACGGTTTGCGGCGGCACATAGCCTGTGTGCCAATGATACTGATGACGCGAGTGGAGAATGTGTCCCAAATCGGGCAGCACGTGGGAGCGTATCAGCGTGCCGCGGTCCATGATTTTCGCGGTTTGCTCCAAGCCCTCACTGATTTTGATGTTGTCGACCACCGTATCGATCGCCGGAAAGGTACTCATGACCTTCTCCACGGGCAGCCCAATCTCGAACGGCTGATAACGTTTCGGATCGAATGTTTCAGGCGCGGCCATGCCGCCGCCCATCCAGAGCAAAATGCAAGAATCCGCTTGGGCGCGTGGATGGATAACGACGTTGCCCGCGTTATCAGCCAGCAACAGCCGCGGTTCGCTTGCCATGATCGCTGCCGTACTGGCCGCAGCCATCGCGCGCAGAAAATCACGCCGCGTGCTTGCCGCTTCCTGCCTCTTCTGCATTTGCAATTTGGTCGGACTCATTCTAGGCTTCCTTGGCCGTGATTCGACATTCTGCTTTTGTTATTTAACCACAGAGACACAGAGGACACGGAGAATTTGCAGGATGCGGGATAGTGGATACAGGGAGGAGGGTATCTACCGAATACCTTGTCCCTGCTCCCCGCATCCACCATCCTGTATCCTAAATCAATAATTCTTCTTCGTGCCTTTGTGTCTTAGTGGTTCAAAAACTCTTCCGAACCTCCGTGTCCTCTGTGTCTCTGTGGTTAAAGTCTTGTGACAAATAATCTTCTATCGCACGATTTGGAATTCTGGCAGCATGGTGACCATCCAGAACAAGTCTTCAACTCCCTGCTGGTTGACCGAGGTTCCTAGCAAGTCGAGGGCGATGGCTCGTTCGTCTTTGCTGGGTGGCCGCGAAAGGGCGGCCATGTACAACCATTCTACGATGGCCGCCGGTTCCTGGCCTGCAAATCGTTCGAGGATATTCTGGGCCCCTCGTTGCAGTGTTTTAGCAAACAACGGGCTATTTGATAGGTCCAAGGCTTGCAGTGTGGTAAGATTCGCCGGGCGGTCGGTCACGACTTGCTCGCGGTTCGGGCGACCAAGAGAACGCATCAACAGGTCGCTTTCCAGGAGCACCGCACGGTAGGTAGCGTGCGACTTCTTCTCGTCGTCGGTAAGGAATTTATCGACCGCAGCGCTGGGCTTCTCGGGGCCGGTGTGTGTTAGTTGCCAGAGGGCATCGACGAATTGCTCGGCCGTCATTCGCTTGGCGAGGGGGCCCGTGTAAACGAATTCGTTTCCTTCTGGTGCCGTTTTCAACGCCACGCATTGCGATTGATAAGCATGAGAATTCACAATCAGCCGCAACACGCTTTTGAGGTCGTAGTTGTTATCGGCGAGGTACACAGCCAGATAATCGAGCAAGTCGGCGCTCCAGGGTTCTGTTTGCATGGCATCCACCGGGTGGACGATGCCGCGGCCCATGAGCCGGTGCCACAACCGGTTCACCATGGTGCGAGTAACACGGCCATTTTCCGGGTGAGTCATGAGCGATGCCAACAGGCGCAGTCGCTCCTCGCGCGGCGCTTTCGGGTCGATCTGCCCGAGTTCAGGGAACATCCAACTGGCCTCGGCCATTTGGCCGGTCGGCTTGTCGCAGCGATACATCTCGAGCGGCTCCTCGGCCGTCACCGCGGCAAGGCCATAAGTTTCCGACAGTTTCCAGCGATCGATAAAACTATCGTGGCACGAAGCGCACTTCATGTTGATGCCAAGAAACACTTGCCCGACGCTCTGCGCAAATTGCACTTCACGTTTCTGGCTGGCATTTACATTGCCGCGCCAGATAATCCCGTAAATAAAACCCTCCGACTCGGGCGTCGGTGCAATCAGTTGACGCACGAATTCATCGAACGGCACGTTCTTTTCCAGGGCTCGGTAGAGCCACGCGCTGATCGGCTTGCGCCCGCCTTCGATGTAGCCAGTACCTTTGTAGTCGTTGCGAAGCAGATCGTTCCAAAACGTGAGCCAATGCTCGGTGTACGCGCGGTTGTCGGCCAGCAACGCGTCAACGACTTTCGTTCGCTTGTTAGGGTCGTTATCCGATAAAAACGCTTGAAGCTGCTCGGGGCTAGGCAGCAAGCCGATGAGATCGAGATGCACGCGACGCAAGAACGCCGCATCGTCGAGAGGTTCAGGTTGCTTGGTGCCGTCGCCAGTGAGATAGGCATCGAGAATGCGATCGACCGGGTTGTCGCGGCCATTCACCGCGGGCGGCAGCTTGGGGCGGCGCGGCCGAAGCGGCGGTTCGTAGTTCGAAATGGCGAACGTGAAGCCGTCGTCCCAAGGCAAGCCCGTATTGATCCACTCCCGCAAGGTGGCGACCTCCGCCTCCGAAAGTGCCGGCTTATCCTTCGGCATTCGCAGGTCGGCATCTTGGGCGGTAATGATTTCGATCAAATGCGACGCATCGGCATCGCCCGGTTCCACCACGCCGCTTTCGACAAATGCCTCGCGCGTGTTGATCGAAAACTCACCTTCTTTGCGAAACCCGCCGTGGCACTCGTTGCAATGCGCTTTCAGAATGGGCACCACACGATGCGCGAAATCGAAGGATTCAGCTTCAGCGGCATGGCCATCGGCGGCATAACCAACTGCCAGCGCTAGAATCGCGACAAATTGCCAAAAAGGGAGAGGCCGTTGCATGATCCATCCGTCAAGGTGAGTAAGCTTTTATTTTAGATGTTCAGCCCCGGCAGCGAAACTAATATTGATCGAATGAAGTGAGCGGTTTGAAGAAAAAGAAACATAAAAAATCATTGTCGATCACGAATTAACGTGTCAGAAAATCCTGAATCGGCCCTGCATAAAGAAGTAAGCTCATCCAAACGCATAGCGGTTATAATAAATTTTTAGCGACAAACTTGGCGGGAGCCGGGCGGTTGAGCACGCGATCGAACTTAGCGATTGGATTGAGGGAAGACTGCGAGGAGCCGCCGCTGCGCACTCGCTTTCTTCACTTTTTGGTAGGAGTGAGCCTGGTATATTCGGCCGCGATTCCCGCCGTTGCCGATACGCGCCCGCCCGTATCGTTTGATCGCGACATCCGGCCGATTCTTTCGGACAAATGCTACAACTGCCATGGACCCGATGCCGGCACGCGCGAAGCAGACCTGCGGTTAGACACTCGCGAGGGACTGCTCGCCCATGTCGTTGTTCCGGGCAAGCCGGCCGAGAGCGAATTCATCGCACGCATCGAAAGCGATGATGAAGCGACGCGAATGCCGCCAGCAGATTCCAATATTACGCTTTCCCCACAGCAAAAAGAAACGCTACGCCGATGGATCGAGGAGAGAGCGCCGTTTGCCGAGCACTGGGCGTTTGTCGAACTCCCGGCCGATGTGCCAGTACCCATGGTCGAGAGCGATGCGTGGTCGAAGTCGCCCCTCGATCGATTCGTCCTTAAAAAACTTGAGCAAGAAAAACTGAAACCCACGCCGCCTGCCGAAGCACTACGGTTGTTACGACGCATGACGTTCGATCTCACCGGCTTGCCGCCCACGCCGGCCGAGTGCCGCGAGTTTCAACGACAAGTGGCCGAGAACGGAATCGAGTCGGCAACCGCTGCCACGTTGGATCGGCTTCTCGCGAGCAACGCTTATGGCGAGCACATGGCCGTGCCGTGGCTCGACGCGGCCCGCTATGCCGATTCCTACGGCTATCAGTCCGACCATCTCAACACCCAGTGGCCCTACCGCGATTGGGTCGTGCGTGCCTTTAACGACAACTTGCCCTACGACAAATTTCTCACGTGGCAACTGGCGGGCGACTTGCTGGAACAACCCACGCGCGACCAGGTGTTGGCCACGGCGTTCAATCGATTGCATCGCATGACGAACGAAGGTGGTTCGATCGCCGAGGAATGGATGACCGAGAACGCGGCCGATCGAGTGGCCACATTCAGCACCGCGATTCTCGGTCTCACCATTGAATGCGCCAGGTGCCACGACCACAAATACGACCCCATCTCGGCACGCGATCATTACTCGTTCATGGCGTTCTTCAACTCGATCGATGAGAACGGCCTGTACGATCATCCCGCAAAAGTGCCGTCGCCCACCTTGATGCTGCCTACGCCGGAGCAAGAAGCGAAACTGAACGCGGCACAGAAGGAAATTCTTGATGCACAAGCGGCACTCGAGCACGAAACGGAATCGGCGAATCCCCGATTCGAGGAGTGGCTGAAAAATCCTCAGGCGTCTAGCAACACGGGGCTGACCAATGATTACAGCTTCGAGGGCGACACCACGAAGATACCAAACGAAGCGCCGGGCGGTGCGGGGGAGGGGGCGGCAAACGCGAAGGTCGTGCCCGGCGTGCGCGGAAAGGCATTACAGTTCGATGGCGATCACGGAGCCACATTCCCCGAGACATTGAAAGTCGATCGCTGGGACACATTCAGCCTCGACTTCTGGCTTCGCGATACGGTGCGAAACGCGTTGCCGGTCGTCGTTCTGCAACGCACCTTTGGAACCGATGTCGGTTACAACGGCTTCGACATCATGCTTCAAGACGGCTTCATCGAGGCGCGTTTCTATCGCATCTGGCCCGGCAACGGCATTGGCGTTCGTTCAACGCGGCCAATCGCGCGCGACGAATGGCAACATCTAACGGTTACCTACGACGGCTCGAGCAAGGCCGCCGGGTTGCGGTTGTATTTGAATGGCGAGCCCCTGCCCGTTGTCACGTTGCGCGATCACATCATCAAGTCGGCGTCCACTCAAATCTTCAGTGCGGGCGTTCTCACGCTCGGCCAACGTTTTCGCGACCGTGGTTTCAAGGGCGGCGAAATCGACGAACTGCGTATTTACGATCGAGCCATCACGCCACTTGAAGTTCGTACGCTGCACGATGGCAATTCACTCATGAATGCGCTCGCGGCGGCCGAGGCCAATCGCGATGCGTTAAAGGCTTATTACCTTGCAACGGCTGATGAGCCTGTACGCGCGGCAGTCGCCAAATTAACTGCCGCCCGAAAGGCATTGGTGGAAGCAGAGGACGCGATCCATGAAGTGCCCGTGATGCAAGAACTACCCGAACCGCGGCCCACCTATGTTCTCGCTCGCGGTGAATATGATGCGCCCCAAACCGAGGACAACCGGGTTGGCCGCGACACGTTCGAGGCGATGTTGCCGCCATTCCCGAGCGATGCGCCACGTAATCGGCTCGGGTTGGCACAATGGCTTACCGATCCACGCCACCCACTCACCGCGCGGGTATTCGTAAACCGGCTGTGGGCAAACTTCTTCGGCCGCGGCCTCGTGGCAACCCCGGAGAACTTCGGGCAGCAAGGCACCGCACCGTCGCATCCAGAGTTGCTCGATTGGCTGGCCCGCGATTTCATCGACCACGGTTGGGATGTCAAACGCCTATGCCGCACGATCATCCTCTCGGCCACTTACCAGCAGGATTCGCGCTGTTCTCCAGAACTGCGAGAACGAGATCCCGAGAACGCCTTGCTCGCGCGCGGACCAAGCCGCCGTTTGACAGGCGAGCAAATTCGCGATTTGGCATTGGCGTCGAGCGAATTGCTCGAACGACGCGCCGGCGGGCCGCCCGTTTCGCCCTATCAGCCCGGCGGCGATTTATGGCGCGAGGCCAACACGATGTCGCCCGCGTACCACCAGTCGGTAGGCAAAGATTTGTATCGCCGCTCGTTATACTCGGTGTGGAAACGCACCGTGCCGTTGCCGAACATGACCGTGTTCGACGCCACATCGCGTGAGGTATGCACCGTCGCGCGCGGCCGCACAAACACTCCGCTGCAGGCGCTCGTATTGCTCAACGACATTCAATTCGTCGAAGCCGCCCGGCAGCTTGCGGTCGTCGTATCGCGCGAGGAAACCACGGCGGAAAAACGATTAGCCAGCGCGTTCTTACGCCTCACGGGCCGAGATGCAGCCTCCGAGGAACTAGCCTTATTGCTCGATTTGTATAACGAGCAGCGAAAGTACTTTGAAGACACATCCCAGCAGGATCCGCGGAAGCTCGTGGACACTGGCGATTCGCCAGTCGAATCGTCCACCGACGTGCTCGACTTAGCGGCACTCACCGTGGCATGCCAAGCAATCCTCAACCTGGACGCAACGATTTACGAACGATGAGGAATTAGAGTTAACCACTGGGGGTACGGAGAATCGACTGAAGAATATTTGAACCACAAAGACACAAAAGTACAAAGGATTTGTAGGATGCGGGATAGTGGATGCAGGGGGGAGGGATATCCTAGTGAATGCCTTGGCCCTGCTCCCCGCATCCACCATCCTGAATCCTAAACCAGTAATTCTTCTTTGTGCCTTTGTGGTTAAAAAACTTTCATCCGATCTCCGTGCCCTCCGGGCCTCCGTGGTTAACCAAAACCCAAAGCCCAAGCCCAAACCTCAAGAAATGCCACAAACCGATCTATCATCTGATTTAGCACGGCTCACCCGTCGCCATTTCTTCGGCCTCGGCGCGGCGGGTATCGGTAGCGTGGCACTTAGTTCGATTTTTGGCACGCCAGCGCACGCGGCAAATACGCTGGAACAGCCCGCGACCAACGGCATTCATCTCGCCCCGCGTGCCAAGCGAGTGATTTTCCTCTTTCAAGCGGGCGGCCCCGCGCAGCAAGATCTCTTCGACTACAAGCCGCTGCTCAGCAAAATGCACGGCCAGCAACTGCCCGAGCATGTGCGCGGCGGCCAGCGGCTCACCGGCATGTCGGCACAGCAATCAGCAATCCCGCTTGCCGGTTCAGCATTCAAATTCGCCCAACATGGCCAATCGGGCGCATGGCTCAGCGAAGTGCTGCCGCACCACCAAAAAATTGCCGACGACATTTGCATCGTTCGCTCGATGTTCACCGAAGCGATCAACCACGACCCGGCCATCACGTTTTTTCAAACCGGTTCGCAAATCGCCGGCCGGCCCTCGATGGGCGCGTGGCTCTCCTACGGCATCGGTTCGATGAACAGCGACCTGCCGGGGTTCATCGTGCTCGTGTCGGCCAACCAGGCCGACCAGCCGCTCTACTCCCGCTTATGGGGCAGCGGCTTCATGGATTCAAAATACCAGGGCGTACAACTTCGCCCGGGTAAAGAGCCCGTGCTGTACCTCAGCAACCCCGACGGCGTCTGCCGCTCCGGTCGCGAGGCAATGCTCAACAAGCTGGGCGCACTCAACCGCATGCAATTCGAAAAAGAGCTCGACCCCGAAATCGAGTCGCGTATCGCCCAGTACGAAATGGCATTCCGCATGCAAGCCAGCGTGCCCGATGTCACCGATCTGTCGGCAGAGAGCGAATCCACGTTCGAGCTATACGGTGCAGATAGCCGCACGCCCGGCACTTTCGCGGCGAATTGTTTGCTCGCGCGCCGACTTGCCGAACGCGGCGTGCGTTTCATCCAGCTCTATCACCAAGGCTGGGATCATCACGGTTCGTTGCCCCGAGGAATGCGTGAGCAATGCCACGAAACCGATCAGGCCTCGGCCGCCTTGGTGCTCGACCTCAAGCAGCGCGGCATGCTCGACGACACAATCGTCGTATGGGGCGGTGAGTTCGGCCGCACCTCCTATTCCCAAGGCGCACTCACGACAGAAGACTACGGCCGCGACCATCACCCGCGCTGTTTTACGATGTGGCTCGCCGGCGGCGGCATCAAGCCCGGCATCACTCACGGCCGCACCGACGACTACGGCTACAACCTGGCCGATGCCGAAGGCAACTCGATCTCACCCACAAGGCACGAGTACACGCCCGGTGCGGTCCACGTCCACGATCTGCAGGCCACGCTGCTCCACCTGCTCGGCATCGACCACACCCGGCTCACCTACAAATACCAAGGCCGCTACTACCGCCTGACCGACGTCCACGGCCACGTGGTGAAAGAGATCGTTGCTTGTTGAAGTAACTTTGTTGAAAACATGTTGTAGGAGGCGTCTCCGACGCCGATTACGTTCACCACTTGAAAACGGTATCAGCGTCGGAGACGGGTGGGTTAGAGTTTCTAAGGAACGGCTTCCGGATTCGTAACGCCGTAGGCGTTCCACTCCACAGCCCAGGGTAAGCCGCAGGCACCACCCTGGGTTTGGAAGCATTCATAATCATTCCAACCCCAACGGGGTTGCACGGGAGGTGTGGAACCCCGTTGGGGTTCGTTGGAGAATATTTGGGCTGTCTACCCAGCGTGCGCGGCGAAGCGCCGCGACGCTGGGCTTTGGAGTGGAACACCTACGGTGTTAGGAATTTTCCACGCGGCAATCGACCGAAATACCGAAGTTGTTTTAGAGTGTTGCAATGCCAACAGATCTCACTCGCATCACAATTCGCCGCGAAGAACTATCGTCAGTTCATCCCCAATCGCTCATCAAGCTCCTCAACACCGAGCTCGATTCGCGTTACCCCGAAGAAGGCGCGAACTTTTTTCACCTCAGTGAACACGAAGTGGCCGAGGGACGCGGCGGGTTCTTCGTGGCCTACGACGCCGATCAACCCCTCGGTTGCGGTGCCGTGCGAATGATCGAGCCGGGCGTTGCCGAGATCAAGCGCATGTACGTGGCACCTGCCGCACGCGGCCGCGGCATCGGCGGCCAAATCGTCGAACGTCTCGAAGCCGAAGCCCGTCAACTCGGCGCTTACCGCATCGTGCTCGAAACGGGCCCACGCCAACCCGAGGCCATCGCCATGTACACCCGCGCAGGATTCCAGCAAATCCCCCTCTTCGGCGAATACATCGGCTCCCAATTCAGCATCTGCATGGCCAAAAACTTGCACCACAAAAGCTAGTGTTCTGTCAGTTTTGAATTGATGGGTGGCATGCTTTCACGCGGTAGCGGGTAAGCATGCCTACGCCCAGAAGGCGAAGGCATGCCACCCAGCAAATGACCATGGACAGAACACTAGCGACGCTAGTACATCGTTAGCACCCTGCGATGTAACGCATCAAACAATGTAGACCGCTCGCTCCGCGAGATGATTTTCGCTCGCGGAGCAAGATGCCCACAATCCGCAAGACACCCACACAGCGACCAGCAGCAGAGTCTCCCCCTCTCCCCCTCTGATTCCAACCCCCCCCACAACTTTTCCTAATCCCCACCCCCCTCAAATGCCGACTGCGCCATAGGCGGTCGCTGTGCGCGCGGGGCGTGCTCGCATCGATTCTCGATACCGAGTTCAGCGGCAACGCATGTTTCGACACGTGCCCAACGGGGAGGGGCTTGTGCCGCGTTCGTTTTCAGCTATTGTTGTCGCGGTTCTTGCCGGCGGAGGTTGGTTTTTTACCTCCGGCCCCGGTGCGGGAAAATTTCCCGAGTACGTTGCCAAGCTCAAACAGCTTCAAGGCAATGCAAGCTCGTGGACGCAATCGTCAGCAACGCCACAGCCGCCGCTTCCCGGTTACTACACGGCCAACCCGCCGATGCAGTCACCCTCGGTGCCGGCCCAGTTCTCGAACTATGCCCAACCCGCTCCGCCGCCAACTCCCTCGGTAAACGGCGGCCCCTTCATCCGCATCGCGTCGTTCAACATTCAAATATTCGGCGATAAGAAAGCCTCCGACCCGGCCGTCATGTGGACCCTCGCGGCCATCATTCAGCAATTTCAAATCGTCGCCATTCAAGAAATCCGCACGCAGGACGATTACTTCCTCGACAATTTCCTGCGCACCTATGTGAACGCCAGCGGCAAAGCCTACGACAAAGTCGTCGGGCCGCGCCTCGGAAGATCGAAGAGCACAGAGCAATACGCCTTTCTCTACGACACCGCCGCGGTCCAGGTCAACCACAATAGCATCTACACGGTGAACGACCCCGACGATCTACTCCACCGCGAGCCACTCGTGGCCATGTTCCGCACCCGCGGTCCGCCGCCCGAGCAAGCATTTACCTTCATCTTGATCAACGTCCATACCGACCCCGACGAAACGGCCGAGGAACTCGACGCGCTCGCGCAGGTTTTTCAGGCCGTGCGACGTGCTTCGGGCGGCGAGGACGACATCATCCTGCTCGGCGACCTGAATGTGGACGATCGGAACTTGGGCCAACTTGGCCGACTCGATGGCGTGCGCCCACTCATCCGCGGCGTCTACACAAACACCTTGCAGAACAAGTTGTACGACAACATCGTCATCCACCAGCAATCCACGGCCGAGTTCAACGGCCGCGCCGGCATCTACAACTACATGCCGCTGTTCCAAGTCTCGCCACAAGAAGCCCTCAGCCGAGCACTCAAAGTGTCCGACCATCTACCCGTATGGGCCGAGTTCAGCGTCTACGAAGCCAACACCCCCGGCCGAGTCGCCCAAGGCCAACCCGTCCCCACCCACCGGCAATAACCCCCGCCGTAGGTCAGGCTTTCCAGCCTGACACCTTTAAGCCAGGCCCTCCAGCCTGACACCTCCCTCCCACCGCTCGCGGCTTAGCGAATAGCGTGACTCGGGAATTAACCACAGCGCGTAGCATGGGTGCCTCCGCACCCAGTAATTGAGCTTGTTACAATACCTGAAACTGCTAGCGGTCGCGAAAATCACCGGGAAATTCGCCGCCTAAAGAGTTGCCATTGAAGTTTGGCTTCACCCTCATATTACCAGAGGTTCTTCCAGCCATGAGCACGCCCGCAGATTCCTTCGGGTCGCACTCGCCCGACGAAAACGAAACGCACGACTATCAATTCCGCTTCATCAGCCCCGACGGCCTTAGCGGAGCCTGTGTTCCAGGGGTCAACAGATCGTCGTTCGTCTTCGAACCCGCGTACCGCACGGATGTCTATCGCGACGACGCTGGTGACCAGGACTTGTACGAACTCGAGGCGGCAGTGCCGTCCGGTGCTCTCGTCTCAGTGTTCTTCAAATGCTTGGAGCATTTAGATGATGTCGTCGATGTCGTGATCGAAAGCACGCATGACAGTTCGATAACCGATTGGAATTCTACTGAGCCGCATCCTTGCGAGTTGTTCCTCCGCGAATATCTTGAAAAACCTGCGCTGTTAGAGATGCTTGCTTCGTACGAACGCTGGCTTTTTTTTGACGGCATGTCTGCTATAGCCGTGTATGGCTCCGAAGCAGCAGGATTCGGTAGCCCGGCGGAGATTAAGCTTGGCGACGACAAGGTTCTTTACATCATCTCGGACGATTTAAGTGATTTCCAGGCCATTATGGAGGAGTATGGCATCCGATTGAACCCGAATGTTACGTTCGTCAGCGACGGAGCTCATATTCACTACTCAGCCGACATACTAGATGACATGACCCAAGCATTCATATCGGAGATCGGAGCCGTTAGAGCGCGTCGAGAGGGAGATTAAGGAACTCGAACAAAACCGGCGGGGACTGTCCCGATTTTGCGGAGTCTTCGCAGCAAAATGGGACTGTCTCCCTCTCTCAGACGGTTTGGTTAGAGTTCCTTAACAAGTCTGTAAGCTGTTTTGGATCAGAACCTCGCACCACAGACCGCCTGGTTGCCACTTCTTATCGAAGCGTAGGTGCTTCCGCACCCAAGTATTGCGCTCGGAATTCACCACAGAGACACAGAGGGCACGGAGAAGAAATTCTCACTTTAGGATTCAGGATGGTGGATACAGGAAGCAGGGCCAAAGCATTCAGTAGATACCCTCCCCCCTGCATCCACTATCCCGCATCCTGCAAATCCTCCGTGCCTCCGTGGTTAAAAAACACCAAGTCAACCCATAAAAAACGGCCACAAAATTCTTATGAACAAGTTTGTTGAAAACGGCCACCCGCTGTGTTAATCTCCTCTCAACACTGAATGGTATTCAACGAAGCGACGCAATAAGCAACCGCATTCGAAGAAGCCCGAAGTCGGACCCCGGTCCGGCCTCGGGCTTTTTTCGTGCGCCGATACTGCTCAACGCCGTTCACCATTTTTCCAATCCAAAGGGTCCACAGATGGCGCAGATTTCCGCAGATAGATCCGCTAACTGCCGGCAAAATCTGCGATCATCTGCGCCATCTGTGGACAAAAAACGACCCTGAACTAACCGATAACCAGCACGCCAATTAACTTCCCCACGAAATCGAATTCCGAATCGCGATGAAATCCCTCCGTCCATTACATCTTGTTCCGCTTGCCGAGGCGCAGCCGCAAATTGCCGACAGCGATCTGCTGCTTTTCCGCCGGCAGGGCCTCATCGCGCTCGCCGGACGCGGCGAACATTCCCACGCCGCAAAAGCCGCCTGGTGGGGCGACGATTTGTTCTGCGTCGAAGTCCGCGAATGGCACGGCGGCCGAGCGGTCACCCTCGCCAGCCAGGTTGAAAAATACCCCGGTCGAATCGACGTGTTTCAAACCAATCCCGCAAATCGGTGGCCGGAATACGATCGAACGCGCTCCACCACGATGATGCGGCAACTCGCCGGCTGCGACTACGGTTACAGCGCGGTGCTCGCCGCAGCCATGCTCCACCTGCCGTTCATTCGCATGGCAGTGCGAGCAGATACCGAAGACCGCGCGATCGATCACCGGCCACCGTTTTGTAGCCAGGCCTGCGCGATGGCCGACCGTATCGCCGGCGGCATCGACCCCGTGCCGTATTTAGCCGACCGGCTCACCGAACCCGCCGACCTGGCCCGCAGCCCGTTCTACCAATACGCATTCACATTAACCCCCTAACCACCTCTCCCCATCAATCCAAAAAATCCAGATACCCTCGCGCCCCCACAATACCCCCGCTTGCGGTTTAGCTAACTGCACGAATTTAAGGAACTCTAACAAAACCGGCGGGGACTGTCCCGATTTTGCGGAGTCTTCGCAGCAAAATGGGACTGTCTCCCTCTCTCAGACGGTTTTGTTAGAGTTCCTTAAAAGCCATTTCAAACCATGAACCCCAAAAATCAACTACCGACACTCCGCAGCCCCGCGTTGCAATACGCCATCGCGATCGCATTCGCAACATCACTGGGCGCGACGACTTCAACGACCCACGCGCAATGCTACCTCGATCCAACGACCGGCCGGCAAATCTGCCCGATCAATCGCGATAGCGGCAGCGCGCAAGCATACTCACCAGCCAGTAATGCACTTGTAACCATCGACTCCTCCGCCCATTGCCGAATCCACGTTAGCGACGGCACCACCGGCAGCGGCACGCTGATCCATAAGCACGATTCCCAAGCCATCGTGCTCACTTGCTCGCATCTGTTCGATTCGTCCACTCAACAAATCATCGTCACGTTCCCCAACGGCGAGCGATTCGCCGCAAGGTTGCTCGATCGCGACTGCGCACACGATTTGGCCGCCCTGGCAATTCGTTTGCCCCAATGTGCGGCATTACAAGTGGAAACTGCGGATGCCGTGGGCACGCTGACCGCGTGCGGATACGGCCCCAACGGCCAATTCCGTGCGACGAGCGGCCGTGCGATTGGCAGTGCCACCCCAGTCGGCGCGAAGTATCCGTCGCTCACGATGAACGCCGCCGTGCGACCGGGCGATAGCGGCGGCGCGGTGCTGAATACCGCGGGCCGACTCGTCGGCGTCGTATGGGGCGAGCGCGATGGATGCACCTACGCCACCTGCGGACGACCTGTACGCGAGTTCGTAGCCGGAATTCGCGGCGGCCAGCAAGCGGTCGAAGCGGCAAAACCGCAATCACAACCGCAATCGCCAAACCTCGATTGGACTAATTGGTCGCGCGAAATCGAGGCACGCATCGCGGCGCTGGACGCCAAAAAACAAGACCGCGGCGATTTCGTGCAGCGTGCCGAGTTGGCCGCTTACGTGCGCGTCGATGCAGTGCCCCAAGTCGATACGACGCAACTTGCCAAACGATCCGACGTCGAAAGCAACTTCCAAGCCATTCGCACGCGCTTCGAGAACATCCACACGCGAATCGAATCGGTCCATCAACGTGTCGAGAAAATCGCAAACACCAAAAACAATTTCTTGCACGGTCTGTCGATCGCAAAACTGCTCGCAGGCACGCTTGGCCTGAGCGCCCCCGTTGCCGTTGCCGTGGTGATCGCCGGCCGTTTGATCGGAAAACGCACCGCCAACCGGATTCGCTATGCAAAAGCAACGCCGATTCAGAACGCTACAGAAGCCAAAACAACGGAAATGATTCCAACGCCGGTCGTCGTCGATAGCCCGATTCCACCGCAACGCACCGTGCCAGAAACACACTACGTGCCGATCGAAAAAGATTCCTTCGCAAAAGCCCACCAATGGGCCAGCGAACACGTAGCCCGCAAATACCCCGGCGCAACAGAAATCCTCCAAGCCCAAGACTCACTCATCAAACAATTCATCGCCGGAGGAACTTGATGAGAAGGGTGAACAAGTTAGGTGAGTAGGCAGTCCGAACCTACCCCCCACTCACTTAGCAACTAACAACGGACCACGGACCACGGACAACTATCCCCTAACAACTATCCCCTATCCCCAAAAACGAAAGGCCCCCCACCATGCCCGTCACAAACACCGATGCTGTCCTCTGGTACAACGTTGGCGAGTTCGGCAAAGCCGGCTATGCCGTGCCGAACTGGTCGAACGACGTTGGAAGTCTCAATCCGCAAATTCTGGATTGGACGTACCTCGTCGGCCGCAATCTGTTTCACATCATGCACCACGAGGACGCCGACCTGCGCATCCCGCCGTCGATCAACACGGTGAAGCGCATTCACAAGCTCTACATTCGCGCCGCCAACATTTTGGCCGGCCGCGCCGTGCCGCCGGGCGAAAACAACATGGAAGTCGTCCACGCACGCCCCGCGGGCGAAGTGTTCCGCGTTTTCCCCGTGCCGTTCTTCCTGGTGCGTAACCAGTTCATGCGTCGCTGGGCCGAGCTGATTCTCATGTCGATGGCCGAGGCCATGCAGCACACCGAGAATCGCAAAAGCATGGAAATTTCCACCGCGTTCGCCGGCCAGGTCGGCCAGTACGTCAAGCGCGTGTACATCAACATGGCAATCGAACTGTTCGGTAAAACGCGAGCCGAAGCCACGGCCGACGGTTTCGCGCTGTCCGACGCCGATTTCGCCGCCTACAACCCGGGCGACTTCTTCACGCAAACAGAAATGGTCGACACCGTGCCGCGACTCGATCGCGTGTTCACCGAGGATCGCCTCGAAGTGCTGGCCGAAGGCATCGCGGTGACCGACCTGCCGCAACTACAACCGTGGCCCACGAACCTCACGAACTTCTACGCCGCCACACGCACCGACGCCACGATGCCCGGCAGCACAACGCGTTCGACCAACGGCACCTCAACAGCCGCCCCCGTTATTCCAGCCGCCCCAGGACCGTAGCGGGCCGGATGTCAGGTTTCGGATGTCAGATGTCAGTACCCGATCAAAACCCGCCCTCTTACGGACAACGGACAACGGACAACGGACAACGGACAACGGACAACGGACAACGGACAACTATCCACTATCCACTATCCACTAACAACCATCACCTAGCCCCCGATCCCCACCCATGGACTGGCCCGTTGCAACCGTTTTACTTGGCACGCTCGGCACACTCGCCGTGGCGATCGTGAAGTGGATGCCTGCTCGAGGCGATTCGCCGTCGAACGCCGTCCAGAACGGCCGCGTGTATGCCCGCGCGGTCGATCTGGCCGAAATTCGCGCTCGGCTGGCGTCGCTCGAGCAGGCCCATCACACGCTGCGCGCTGAAATTCGTGCCGACTTCAAAGAACTCCAAGCAACCGTGCGCGACGCCCTCAACCCCAACAAGTGAAAAGCATGAAAATCCGTGATCGAATCAAAGAACTTCGCCGAGTCACCGCCGCCGACCTTCGGCCAAACCCGCGCAACTGGCGGCTGCACCCACCCGGGCAGCAAGACGCGCTCCGAGCCGTGCTGGCCGAAGTCGGTTACGCCGATGCACTGCTCGCACGCGAACTACCCGATGGCTCGCTCATGCTCATCGACGGCCACTTGCGCGCCGAAACGACGCCCGAATCGGTTGTGCCCGTGTTGGTACTCGATGTGGACGAAGCCGAGGCCGACAAAATCCTGCTCACGCACGATCCACTAGCCGCGATGGCCACCGCATCGAGCGAGCACTTGCACACGCTTCTCGATGAAGTTCGCACCGAGAGCGCCGCGCTGCGCGAAATGTTCGACACGCTCGGCAGCGAAACAGCGCCGCCCGAATTCGATCGCGAATTCACGGCCGCCCGCGAGGTTGAAATCCCAGAAAGCTACCAAGTAGTCATCGAATGCCGCGACGAAGAAGACCAGCAAAGCGTCTTCGAACAAATGCGCAGCCAAGGCTACCGCTGCCGCGTGCTGACGCTGTGATGCGGAGATCAGATTTCGGAGGCCAGAGCGTATTTGGAAAATAGGTGTGCCACTGGCTCTGCCAGTGAATTCACGGAATATCGCCAAGTGTACGTTCCGATGGAAAGTAGGAATCAGCTTGCGGACGAGGCTCTATTCGGCCAAAAAACCAACCCTGGTTTCGATTGCAAGCTGGCGGCATGAAGAAACACTGGCAAAGCCAGTGGCACACAACCTACCCCTGAAAGCATTTCAAAACACGTTTTTTTTCTGTCCCCCAGTCCCCAGCTCCCGACCCCCAGCCCCCAACCGCCATGCCTGCAATTTCCATCAAAGTCACGTGCCCCGTTTACGATTCATTCCGTGTCCAGCAAGTGGCCGGCATGTTCGATGTGCCGCTCGGCAAGCGCGCCACCGAACGTTTCGAAGTCGATGTGCCCGGCAAAAATGAAAACTGGCAAATCGGCCTCATCGTCGGCCCCTCGGGCAGCGGCAAAAGTACCGTCGCGCGGAAAGCGTTTGGCAGCCAAGTTTATTCGTGTACCGATTGGCCGACCGACAAAGCCGTGGTCGATTGCTTCGGCAACGTGCCAGTGCGCAACGTGGTCGAGTTGTTCACCGCCGTGGGTTTCGGCTCGCCGCCATCGTGGGTCAAACCATACCACGTGCTCAGCAACGGCGAACGCTTCCGCTGCGATTTAGCGAAGGCATTGTCCGTAGTCAGTGGTCCGTCGTCCGTTGCAACGAACCACGGACAATGGACAACGGACCAGCCGATAGTTGCTTTCGACGAATTCACGAGCGTCGTGGATCGCAACGTGGCCAAAGTGTGTTCGGCGGCGATTGCAAAAGGCATCCGTCGCGGCCAATTGCCGTGCCGATTCGTTGCCGTCACGTGTCACTACGATGTGGCCGAGTGGCTTCAGCCCGATTGGGTGCTCGACATGGCCACCAGCGAGCTTTCACGGAGGCGTCTTCGGCGACCGACAATCGAACTCGAAGTCCGCCGTTGCCGACCTGCTGCTTGGCAATTGTTTAAGCGCCATCACTATTTGAGCGGCTTGCTCGCGCCGGCGGCCCGCTGTTACCTGGCTACGTGGAACGACGTACCTGTCACATTCTGTGCCACGCTGCCGATCATCACCAGAAAAAACCATCGCCGTTTCACGCGCATCGTCACGCTGCCCGATTTCCAAGGAATCGGCATCGGCATGCGCGTCGTGGCCGCGGTGGCCGAACTGCATCGCCGAGAAGGGCACCGCATCAACGTCACCAGCAGCCACCCCGCGCTCGTTGGCCACTGCGAACGCTCGACCGCATGGCGAACCGTCAACGTGAGACGAGGCGGCTCCTCCACGCGCGGCAAACGATTCCCCAACTATCGCAGCGCGGCCGGCCGCGCCGTGGTGTCGTTCGAATACCTCGGTCCACAGAGGACGCAGACTATCGCAGATTCTGCCATCCCAAGCAAAGACGATAGACCTCCGCGTCATCTACGGACCCTTTGAATTGAAAACGCTTAGAGATGACTCAAAAGTAATTTCGGCAGATGGATTCACCACAGAGGCACGGAGGACACGGAGATTCGGAAGAGTAATTTTGAACCACGAAAGCACGAAGACACAAAGGTCGATTAAAAATCTCATGCGGCCTCATACCGCAAACAGAAAATACCACTCGAAGGTGTCTAAGTTGTTTAAATACTTCGTGACTTGGTGTCTTCGTGGTTCAAAAATATTTTCTCTTCTCCGTACCCTCCGTGCCTCTGTGGTTATTCCGAAAATCGAGATGTTATTGTTGAGTCGTTCCTTAGCCACGTTGAGAGCCGTCCCAAAACTATATTCAGCACACACAAACCATGCCAAACGAACTACTTCCCATACCGCTGACCGACGAACAGAAAGCTCAAGTACGAGGTGTGCTCTCGGCGGGTTGCGACTGGCACACCGCGGCCGGGTTTGCCGGCTGCTCGTTGACGGCGATTCGCCGTGCCATGCAATCGGATCCCACCTTTGCAAAAGACGTACGCCGATCGATCGCTGGCATCGAGCTCAACCATATGCATTCAATTCATAAAGCCAAGGAGGACCCTAAAAATTGGCGCGCAAGCGTGTGGTGGCTCGAACGCCACGCGCCCGAGCGATTCGCACGCAACGCGGGCACCGTCACCGCGCGGCAACTCAAAGGGTATATCGCCGTGCTGGCCGACGTGATTCGCGGCGGCGACGGCCCCACGGTCAGCCGTTCCGAAATCCTCTCCCGGCTCGAAGAATTTGCCGAATCGGTCGAGCGGCTTCTTCGCAGCGAGCAACTCGCGGAGTCCGCCACCTTGGGGTTATCGCGGCCCGAGGCGGCAAGTATCGTCATCTCCGCGGAATCGGTTGCGGAATTCGATTACGACGAATCGCAGGAAGTTTGAGGTGCCCTATGGACGGAGAATTCGCTATCCAATCGGACGATGCCATGCACTCCAACATGTTAGATCGTTTTACTCAACAGCTCATGGACGCGTTGCCAGAGTTCGCGGAAAAGCGTGCGAGTCTCTTCCAGCAACACATCCCCGCCACCACGATTGCCTGGGGAAAGCATTTCTTGCCACGGCACTTTGCCAAAAAGCCGTCGTCCATGCACGAATGGCTGGGCAGCCAGCTCGACGCATTCCGCGCCGAACGCGGCAGCAAAGTGAATGTCATCGGCCCGCGCGGCAGCGCCAAGTCCACCATCGCCACGCTGTGCTACGTGCTCCGCGCGGCCGTCGAAGGCTGGGAGCCCTACATCTGGATCGTTTCCGACACGATTCCGCAAACGTCGCTCCATTTGGAGAACGTCAAGTCGGAGCTGCTAGGCAACGCGCGGCTAAAAAATGCTTATCCACACGCTACCGGTCGCGGGCCCACTTGGCGTGCCGATCTCATCGAGCTGAACAACGGCGTCGTGATCGAAGCATTGAGCACGGGCCAGCAAGTGCGCGGACGGCGCGTCAAAGAGCATCGCCCGTCGCTCATCATTGGCGACGATTTGCAAAACGACAGCCATATTTCCTCGGCAAGGCAACGAGAATTGTCGCGTCAGTGGTTTCATGGCTCGTTGCTGCCGGCTGGCGATGCGCGAACCAACGTGGTGAACCTGGCGACGGCGCTCCATCGCGAAGCGCTCGCCGTGCAACTGTTAGAAGCACCCGGCTGGACTTCGCGTTCGTTCGCCGCCATTCAATCGTGGCCAACCCAAATGGAACTTTGGAACGAGTGGGAAGCGATCTACGCCAACCCCGAAAATCCCGAAGCGAAGCAACATGCCAGGGCATTCTACGAAAAACACGAGCAGGCCATGAACGAAGGCGTCGTCGTGTTGTGGCCGGAACGCGAGGACCTCTACATGCTCATGCAGATGCGTGTGGAGAGCGGCCGCACGGCATTCGAGCGCGAAAAACAAGGCTCGCCGGTCGATCCGGCGAGCTGCGAATGGCCCGACGAGTATTTCGAAAGCCACATTTGGTTCGATACGTGGCCGACCGAACTCACTATACGCGCCATCGCGCTCGACCCCAGCAAGGGACGCGATTCGGCACGCGGCGATTACTCGGCGTTCGCGCTCGTGGGCATTGACCCGCAAGGTGTTGTCTACGTCGAGGCCGATATGGCGCGGAGGCCCACGCCACAGATCGTCACCGACGGCGTGGCATTATGCCAACGATTTTGCCCCGATGTGTTCGGCGTGGAAGCGAATCAGTTTCAGGAACTGCTTTGCGGTGAATTCAAGGCCGAATTCTGCCGCCGCGGATTAGCCGGCATCGTGCCGGCGGCCATTCACAACCACGTCAGCAAATTGGTGCGTATTCGTCGCCTGGGACCGCTGCTGTCGCAAAAACGAATTCGGTTTTTATCTGGCAACGTGGCAACGCGATTGCTGGTCGATCAACTGCGCGATTTTCCCGCCGGCGCGCACGACGACGGTCCCGACGCACTCGAAATGGCGCTGCGGCTTGCCGAAGAAATACGGCAAGGACGTAACACGGACGACGGACTCGGAGATCGATTACCCCTCGGGTGACGCAGATGACTTCCACATTTCCAACGCCGAAGGCGTTGCACTCCAAAGCCCAGGGTCGCCGGTTCTCCGGCGCACCCTGGGAATCGAACAAAAAACCGACAGGTTACGCCGCAGGCGTTACACACCATGTTCAACCCCGTTGGGGTAGGTATTTCATTCTTCTTCGCCTACCCAGGGTGCGCCGCGATGCGGCGACCCTGGGCTGTGGAGTTCAACACCTTCGGTGTTACCGCGTTGTCACGCCTTTGATTTCCATGACAGAAGTTGTTCTTGAGCCATTCCCAAGTTGATGAATTCCCGGACACCCTCAAATAGTTAATTGCGTTGCCCTCGGGGGCGGGGACGCCCCGGCTCGCCCAGAACATAAAGCCAAACATTTTACTTTCAAAGGAAACTCACCATGAGTATAACACCGACCACTCAACGCGAGTCTTCAACCGACCATTGGGAAACGCGGCTCACCGAAGCGTTCGACGCTTTGTGGAACGACTTTGTCGATCCGCGCGAGGCGTATGCGGACCCGACCGACGGCTGGTGGCAGCCGATTGGAGCCACGTCGCAAGGCTTGCTGCGTGGCGATGCTCCGTTCAGCGAGCAAATGCTGGCCGACTTGCGCGATCAATCGCGCAGGCTGGCCGCCACCAATGAATTCGCCATCAACGGCCTCGAAAATCGCATCAGTTACATCGTGGGCCCTGGCCACAGTTATCGCGCTACCGTCTGCAAAGGATCCGAGGTGCCGTGCGATTTATCGCTTGAAGTGCAACATTTCATCGAACGGTTTTTGGAGCAAAACCGTTGGCACCTGCGGCAACAGGAGATCGTGCGACGCCTCGACCGCGACGGCGAAGCCTTTTTGCAATTCTTCGCCGATAGTGAAGGCATGACCCACGTGCGGTTCATCGAGCCCGAGCAAATTGCCACGCCGCACGCATTCACCACCGATCCCTCGGCCAGCTTCGGCATTCAAACCGACGCCGACGATGTGGAATCGGTACTCGCGTATTTCGTGGATGGCGAGCCCGTGGAGGCGGACCAAATTCAGCACCGCCGCGCGAACGTCGATTTCAACGTGAAACGCGGCTTGCCGCTGTACACGCCGGTGCGCAAAAACCTGCGACGTGCCGAACGGCTGCTGCGAAACATGAGCATTGTGGCCGAAATTCAATCGGCCATCGCACTCATCCGCAAGCACCGCGGCGCGAGTCGCAGCGGCATCGAGCAGTTCGTATCGGTTTCTGCCGATGCAACCACGACCGACGCCAACGGCCGCGCGCGGCATTACTCCCAATACGGGCCAGGCACGATTCTCGACGCGCCGGCCGGCATGGAATACGACTTTCCGGCACGTGGGCTCGACGCCTCGACATTCGTTGCCGTGCTGCAAGCCGAGTTGCGGGCGATCGCGGCACGGCTCGTGATGCCCGAGTTCATGTTCACCTCCGATGCCTCGAACGCGAATTTCGCCTCGACGATGGTGGCCGAGGGACCGGCAATTCGCATGTTCGAGCGATTGCAAGCCACGCTCATCGCCCAGGATCGCGCCGTGATGCGGCGCGTGATCGACAATGCCATTGCCGCCGGTAAGCTGCCCGAGGTGGTTCGCGATGCGGTCGAACTGCAAATCATTCCGCCATCGCTGCACGTGCGCGATCAACTGAAACAGGCCCAGGTGGACCAAATCGCGTTCGAGCACGGCGTGCTCTCGCGCCAAACATGGAGCCAACACATGGGACTCGATTACGACCAGGAGCAGATGAACATCGGCACGCGCGGTACGACTATCTAGCGCGGCAGTTTTTTAACCACAGAGGCACGGAGAGCACGGAGATGTTAAGAAGTTTAATTAACCACTAAGACACGAAGACACAAAGAGTTTGATCCGCTGTAGCACTCTGCCTATTGGTGTGGTAAGCGGTCTGTATACGGTGTGAGCTATTTTTAAAAAACTTCGTGCCTTCGTGGTTCAAAATCACTCTTCCGAATCTCCGTGTCTCTGTGGTTAATAAAAAAAATGCAAAGTGGCCGAAAATTGGTGGTGGTATAAATTTGTACATTTGCTATAGTGAAGCCATGATTCAAACACGAGTAGAAACGACGCCGCAGAAGAACATGATCGACCGGGTCGAGCAGGCCTTGGCCCAGTTATTGGCCGATGCCTCGAGCCGCGGTTTTTACGGAGAAGCGGGCATCACGATGAGCGTGCAAGACGGTCGAATCCAGCACGTCCGCGTCGCCATCGAACGGCGTTTGGAAAATCGCTGACGTTACAGATAGAGTTTGTGGGAACACTAATCAGCACTAATTATCGCTAATCAAGAAACGAGGAGGAACGCCTCAATAATAACTTCCCGATTTTCGGAATAACCACAGAGGCACGGAGGACACGGAGAAGAGAAAAATCACTCTTCCGAATCTCCGTGTCCTCCGTGCCTCTGTGGTGAATCCCCTCCGTCGAAGTTATTTTTGAGCCATCCCTAGTATCGATTAGCGTGAATTAGTGTTCTCAAAATAAAGTTGCTACGCCATCCGGCGTGAAAAGTGGTTGTCGTAAACCACGAACAGAACAATTAAACGGTATCGTATCGAGTCCGCCCCCGCGGATATCGACCTCGAGCCCGCTTGAAGGCCCAAGCCTTCGAGTGGGCTTTTTTTATTGGCACCCACTCACTTACTCACCACCTCAACAAACCTCCCACCACTACGGAGCTTCCCATGACTGAACCGCTACAGGAATACGTCAATTCGAGCAGCCAGCGATTGAATGTCGATCGCGCGGCCGGCGTCATTCACGGCGTCAAGCTGCTGGGGCTGGCGTCGCGAAACGGCCGGCGTTATCGCGAACAAGCGCTGGCCGAGGCGATCGGCCTCTACGAAGGGGCCAAGGTAAACATTAACCATCCCAAGGGGCACCCGTTGTCGCCGCGCGATTACCAGGACCGGCTCGGAGCCGTTCGTAACGTGCAACTGCGATCGGGCGAAGGCCTGTTCGGCGATTTGCATTTCAATCCCAAGCATGTGCTGAGCGAGCAGTTGATGTGGGATGCCGAGCACGCGCCGCGGAATGTCGGTATGTCTCACAACGTATTGGCCCGCACTTCGCGCAGCGGCGAGGAAACGATTGTCGAAGCAATCACGAAAGTGCAGAGTATCGACCTCGTGGCCGACCCGGCCAGCACGGACGGACTGTACGAATCGCTCGATGGAGAAGGTGGTTCCACAGTCGGCCGCGAAACCGTCGTTACTTTACAAGCGGCAACTTTGGAGGATTTGCGCAACGAGCGACCCGATCTGCTGCTGGCTTTGGAGCAATCTCATGCGTTGCAGTTGGAGCAGTTGCGCGAAGAACTGGAGGCGGTGACGGCGCGCGAAGCCGCGTTGCAACGTCGCCAACTCGTCGTGCAATTGCTCGAGGAGCACGGGCTTCCGCAGCCTTCGGACGGCTCCGTGGATTCTCGTTTGGTGAGCGCCACGTTCTTCGAATCCCTCATGCGTGCCAAGGACGAGTCGGTCCTCCGCGCCATGGTCGAGGAGCGTGCTTCGCTTGTTCGTTCGGCTTGCGAATGGCGAGGGCCGGAGCGTTCGCCAATTCCACGGCCCAAGTCGCGCGAGCAAACCTCGTTGAACGGGCAAACGCGCGGCGTTGCGATTCAATCGCCGCAACAATTCGCCGCCGCACTACGTGGTGGGCGCATTGTTCGTAGTCCGTAGTCCGTTGTTAGTTGTTAGTGCAACGGACCACGGACCACGGACCTCTTCAACCAACTACACCCCTTTGTTTCGAAAAAACATTCAACCCAAGGAGATTTGTTTTATGGCTAACACCATGCGTTGGCGGTATGGCGATACGAACCCCGTGATGCTTCTGGTCGGTTCGGCAAGCGTGATCGAGATTGGCGACCTGGTGTACTTAGACACCGACAATGCCAAGCCGGCATCGGCTCAGGGCGACCAGGGCACCGAATCGGGAAATCAGCAGATGTTTCACGATAACTTTGCCGGCGTGGCGATGCAGGCTTCGCCCAACGGTTCGACTCACCCGATTCGCGTCGCGACCACGGGCGTTTTCGAGTTCGATTGCGTGAGTGCCACGCTCGAAGTGGGCGACCTGCTCGGCGTGGACGAGCACACGGGCGGTACGGCGCTGCTGAACCAGACGGTGGCGAAGGTCAATAACGCGAATGCCGCGGTTGGTCGATGCGCGAAGCGCCTCAACCCGGCCGGCACGCGCGTGCTTGTCGATATCGTGAGCGCCACGATGTACGGCGGACCACAGGCTGTTTTGTAGCGAACTGGGGGTCCGTTGTCCGTTGTCCGTTGTCCGTTGTCCGTGGTTAGTTGTTAGTTGTTAGTTGTTAGTTGTGCTTGCATGTCTGGCTTACAACGGACGACGGACCACGGACTACGGACAATTTGAAACAATTTTCCCTCCCATTCCGCTTCCTTACCAAACAATTCCTTCCAACCCAAAAGAGAGTCTCCCCCTATGTCACTACAATATCGAGAACTAAAGCGCCGTTACGATTTGGACGGCGCGGAACAAACCGTGAGCCACCTGTCGGAAGCGCTGAGCGAAGGGCATTTGAAGCCCGAGGATTTCAGCATCCGCGATTTGGCCGAGGCGTTGGTGCCGGATGGCCGCGAGTGGGTGCGAATGCTCGACCCGCGCAGTGCGGGCGGCGTGAGCGTTGTCGAGTCGGGCGGCGCGGTGGATGTGACCGCGTTTCTCAACATCACCGGCCAGGTGATTTACTCGAAGATCATGGAGGCCTACCAGCAGGAGGCTTTCGTGGTGTCAAAGCTCGTGGATACGATTCCTACGCGGCTCGACGGGGAGAAGATCCCCGGCATCGCTCGGGTTGCCGAAACGATCGATGAAATCGGCCCGGGCATGCCGTATCCGCATTTGGGATTCGGCGAAGACTACATCGAAACGCCGTCGACCACAAAGCGTGGGTTCATCGTGCCGGTGACCAAGGAGGCCATTTTCTTCGACCGCACGTATCTCGTACTTATCCGAGCGGCCGAGGTTGGCGAAATCCTGGGGCTCAACAAAGAGAAGCGGTTGATCGACCTCGTGATTGGCACCACGAACAACTACAAGTGGAAAGGTTCGACCTACAACACGTATCAAACCAGCACGCCGTGGATCAACTCGTTGTCGTCGAACGAGCTGGTCGATTGGACGAGTGTGGATAAGGCCGAGCAATTGTTTGCCGATATTCTCGACCCGAATACGGGCGAGCCGGTGCTGGTTCGTGGCACGACGGCGCTCGTGATGCCCGCTTATCGGCATGCGGCGCATCGCGTGTTTTCGGCGGCCGAGTTGACCTTCACGGCAGCCGGGGCGGCCACGGCCACGGTGGCGGCCAATCCGCTGTCGGGCTACCGCGTGTTCGATAGCCGGTTGGCGTATCGTCGCATCGTTGCTTCGGGCATTGCCGCGGCAAATGCCAAGAAGTACTGGTTCGTGGGCGATTTCCGTCGCGCGTTCGCGTACATGGAAAACTGGCCCATCACGGTGACGCAGGCTCCGGTGGGAAGCGAAGCCGAGTTCAACAACGACATCGTGTTGCGTTTCAAAGCCAGCGAGCGCGGCGCGGCCGCGGTGATCAATCCTCGTTACGTGGTGAAAAACACGGGCTGATAGATTGCCGGCCAGTTTGCGAAAGCCCGAGAGCCACGCCTTGTGGCTCTCGGCTCTCGTTCCTTAGGAAATAACTTCCCGGTTTTCTGAATAACCACAGAGACACCGAGGACACGGAGGTCAGATAAGAATTTTTGAACCACGAAGGCACAAAGGCACGAAGAAAAAAAACTGATTTAGGATTCAGGATGGTGGATGCGGGGAGCGGGGCCAAAGGCATTCAGTAGAACACCCTGCCGCCTGCATCCACTATCTCACATCCTGCAAATCCTTCGTGCCTTTGTGCCTTCGTGGTTAATAAAACTCTTCCGAATCTCCGTGTCCTCGGTGTCTCTGTGGTGAATTCTATTTGCCGAAGTTGTTTTTGAGTGATCCCTAAAGGTACATCGATGCTGTGTGAGTGTATGGAACGGCCTGTTGCGAGCAATGCGCTGGTGCTTATGGCTCGCGTTGTGGATGGAGATGGCTTGCCTCTATCGCCCTCACAAGTCGAGCGAATCGCGTATTCGATTCGAGTGGAGAATGTCGAGGCTTTATCGTCGGGAGTGTGTTTGTCCGAATGTCACGATGAGCCACTCGACGTGGCTGAGGTGCTGCGGGGTTCACTCAGTTTGAAAGGTTGGGAGATCGATTCGGCCGGTCATAATTTCCGGCACGTATTGCGTTTGCCCAGTCGCATGGCGTTGGATGGGACGGAGATTCGTTACGAAGTGTGTTACAGGCTCGTGCTACGAGAGGTGGCGGAGCCGATCAATCTACGGTTCATTGTGAGAAAAAAATCCTATGAGTGACCTTGAACAAATTCAGTCGATTCGCAGTCAAACCTTGAGCCAGTTAAACGAACTACGGGCCAATCCTAAGCCGACGTATTGGATCGACGGCCAGCGAGTGCAGTGGCAGGAGTATATCGGCTCGCTGCAACGCACGGTCGATTGGTGCGATCAAAAGATCCTGGATTCCGAGCCGTTTGAAGTGCGGTCGCAAGCGATGACTTAGAACGTGTTTGGCAATAGGTGTGCCACTGGCTTTGCCAGTGAATTCATGGAATATCGCCAAGTGATACGCTCCGACGGAAAGTGTGAATCAGCTTGCGGACGAGGCTCTATTCGGCCAAAAGACCAACCTTGGTTTCGATGGCAAGCTGGCGGCAGGAAGAAACACTGGCGAAGCCAGTGGCACCCAACAGGCCCCTGAAAACATTTCAAAACATTCTTAGGAACTCTAACAAAACCGTCTGAGAGAGGGAGACAGTCCCATTTTGCTGCGAAGACTCCGCAAAATCGGGACAGTCCCCGCCGGTTTTGTTAGAGTTCCTTATTCACTGACGCGGAATCTATCATGCCCATTCCATCGACCGATATTTCTGTTTTCGACCATTACGAATTAGTGACCTACGAGCCTGTTGCCGGGGATCCTGTCGAGATCCAGGCGCTAAGAAGGCCGTTGACCCAATCGCGGCAGCGGAACGTGGAGCGGTATGTCGAATTGTTCGCCACGGATGTGGTATTCCATCTTGAAGGCGAGCCGTTGTTGTCGATGGCGCTCGCCGTGGGCGACTCGATTACCGATGCCGATAGCGTAACGCTTCAAGTGGTTTTTGTAGAACGGCAAGTGCTGGGGAACGTGGTCGTGGTTGTGTGCAGACCGCCGGGCGGATGAGAGGAGTCGTGGGGCGATTTCGAGGAATTTATGGGGCTTGAAACCGAGTTCGTTGCCCGGCGATACAGCATTTCCACCAATTCGGTGAGCAAAGCGGCGTCGCTGCTTTCGAGAATCACGCTTACACGGCGAAGCAAGTCGCGTTTGGCGTTGATTGCATCCGCGGCAGCGAGCACCCCCGCTTCGGTGAGTTGGCCGCCGGTGCCGAAACGGCTGAATAGTTCCTCGAAATCGGCATCCGCCCAGTTTGTAAACACGGGCAAATTTTGAGCGATAACGTCTTCAACCAGGGAATTCGTGACACGATCGAATTGCTGAAGAGAGGAGCGACTTCGCACTCGAAATAATTCATCGATCGAGATGCCCAGCCCTTTGGCAAGTTTGTGCAGCGTGCGCGCGTGGGGATTTTTATCGCCTCGGGCGACCGACCGTAACGTACGCTCATCGAGTTGCGAGGCGCTAACGACATCCTCGAACGTAAGATCTTCGCGCGCCATAAGGCGGCGGAGGTTGAGTGCCACTGTTGCAGCGTTACGATCTTGAAGCGTCGTCGTAGGCATGCCGAAAGGAAAACGAAGTGCAAACGCCGGTTTGTGGTGTATACGAACGTATACTTAATGTGGGTGGTTGTCAAGAGGCCTTCGTTAGCTTTGTCTAAAGATACGCGCTAAGCCGCAAGCGGCGGCGATTGCATGGTTGTGGGATGAAATCGCATGCTTTTACAGATAGAATCATGGACTCAGTAAATTACGGTTGGCGGCTTTCCTGATTTGCGTCGCCCCGATCACGAAATGTTGGAGGTAATCGATCATGGTGCCACGGTGCTACGTTTTGGCTGGTTTTTTATTGCTGATGGTGATGGCGACGGCGGCCCAGGCCTGGGAACCCGTCGAGAGTCGGCTGACGACGCCGTGGACCAAAGATGTATCGCCGCAGAACGCGCTGCCCGAGTATCCGCGGCCACAGATGGTGCGAGATCGTTGGCAGAACCTCAACGGACTGTGGCAATACGCGATTCGCCCCGCGACAGACGAGCGCCCTGCCGAATGGGACGGCGAAATTCTGGTGCCGTTTGCCGTGGAATCGGCACTGAGCGGCGTGAAGAAACCGGTTCAGCCGGATCAGCGTTTGTGGTATCGCCGCACGTTCGATTCGCCGGCGAAGGAAGGCGAGCGGTTGCTGCTTCATTTTGGCGCGGTGGATTGGAAATGCACCGTTTGGGTCAACGGTAAGCAAGTGGGTGAGCACACGGGCGGGCACGTGCCGTTCGCGTTCGATATCACCGACGCACTGAATAAGAACGGCGAAAATGAACTCGTCGTGGGGGTGACCGATCCGACCGATACCGGTACTCAGCCACGCGGTAAGCAAGTGCTCAACCCGCGCGGAATTTTTTACACGGCAGTGACGGGCATTTGGCAAACGGTGTGGCTCGAACCAGTACCGGCCAAGCATATTGCCGGCATCAAGCTGGTGCCCGATGCGGATCGCAACTCGGTTCTCGTCACGGTTAATGGGCCCGAGTCGAATCGTGTGCGGCTCTCGGCGGCTCGCGACGATCAATCGGCCGGCAATGCCGAAGGTTCCCCAGGCAAAGAGATCGAACTGGTTGTGGCAAATCCCGAGTTATGGTCGCCGGAGCACCCCACGCTGTACGATCTCAAAATCGAGCTGCTCGACGGCGACCAAGTGGTCGATTCGGTGCAAAGCTACTTTGGGTTGCGGAAGATCGAAGTGAAGAAAGACGCTCAGGGCGTCAATCGTTTGTGGTTGAATAACAAAGTCGTGTTTCAATACGGATTGTTGGACCAGGGGTGGTGGCCGGATGGATTGTTGACGGCACCTACCGACGACGGCCTGAAGTTCGACATCGAGCTTACGAAGCGGCTCGGGTTCAACATGGCCCGTAAGCATGTGAAGGTGGAGCCGGCTCGTTGGTATTATTGGTGCGACAAGCTAGGCTTGCTCGTGTGGCAAGACATGCCTTCGGGCGACGTCCAGAAAACAGACGAAAGCCGGGCCGGTTTCCGTCAGGAGTGGAAAGAGGAAATCGATGCGCTGCGCAACTCGCCCGCGATCGTGATGTGGATACCTTTCAACGAAGGTTGGGGGCAACACGAAACCGAAGCGATGGCGGCATGGACCAAGCAGTACGATCCGTCGCGACCGGTCAATGAATCGAGCGGTTGGCACGACAAAGGCAGCGGCGATGTGGCCGACATGCACAACTACCCGGGCCCCGGCATGCGTGAGCCGGAAGACAACCGGGTAAGCGTGCTCGGTGAATTCGGCGGCTTGGGCATGCCGGTGCGTGGCCATACCTGGCAAGACGAAAAGAACTGGGGATACGTTTCCTATGATACTAAGGAAGCTCTCACCGATGCTTATATCGAGCTAGTCACGGCCATGCGGCCGTTGATCGCGCGTGGACTCTCGGCAGCCGTTTATACTCAGACGACGGATGTGGAGATCGAAGTCAACGGCCTTATCACGTACGATCGTGAAGTGGTGAAGATGGATGAGCCGCGCATCGTGGCTGCCAACAAACGGCTGTATGAAGCGCCGCCCGAGGTGCAAGTATTGATGCCAAGTAGCGTGGCCAAGCCGCAAACTTGGCGATACACGGTGAGCAAACCGGCCGATGGTTGGGAAAAGCCAGGTTTCGACGACAAGGCTTGGAAGCAAGGCTCCGCCGGTTTTGGTGCGGGGCAGGTTCGCGGTGCCGTAACACGAACGCCGTGGAAGAGCCAAGATATTTGGCTGCGCCGCACGTTCAACGTGGAGAATCCCAAAGCGGGCAAGATCGCCCTGAGCATTCTCAACGATGAAGAAGCAAAGGTTTACATCAACGGCAAGCTTGTGAAAACGCTCAGCCGGCCGATTAAGGATTACCAACTGGAAGTGACCGACGCCGAGGCGGCGGAACTACTCCGGCAAGGCGAAAACACGATCGCCGTGCATTGCCATCAAACCCAGGGCGCGCAGTACATCGACGTGGGCGTGTTGCGTGTGGCGGATTAGCCGGGGAGGTTAACCACGAAGACACGGAGGGCACGGAGGAGGAAGCAGGGAGCGTGGAGCAAGGAGTAGGGAGAAGGATTTGATAGGGGATGCGGGATAGTGGATACAGGGTGGAGGGAAACTACTGAATGCCTTAGCCTTGCTCCCCGCATCCACCATCCTGCATCCTAAATCAGTAATTCTTCTTCGTGTCTTTGTGTCTCTCTGTGGTTCAACTCCGAGTTGTGTGTGTTGGGGCGCTAAGCCGCGAGCGGTGGGGAAGTGTGTTCGGGGGGTACTGGTCGCTGAAGCGACCAGTCCGTTGTGATGGGTTTTTTGGGTTTGTGGGCTGATGGGCCTGTTCTGATCGCAGCGGCATGGCCGCCGCTAAAGGTTGCGGTTTTCGTTGGAAACGAAGTCGCGGTCGATTTCTTCGCTGGCGAGGTCGGACTCGCGAGGCGGTGGAAAGAACAGGTCGACGATTCCGTGGATCAGACCAATCGTTTCGGGGTCGGACGAGCCGAAACGGGTTGCGAGGGGCGCGAAGAGCCAGCGTCCTTCGGGCCAGCGTACGTCCATTACCTTTGCGCAGTCTTCGAGAAGTTGGTAAACACGGGCACGGGTGACTCCGATCGATTCGGCCTGCTGCTTTACGCTGGGGGAGTTTTCATCGAGGCAAAGTCGGGCCGAGGCTAATCCCGCGACCTGTTCGCCCAGGTCGATGCGAATTTGGTTGATCATGGGTCGCACCACGTACTGGTGCAGCTCGTCTGCGGGAGGCAAATCGGGCTGTGCCACGGCTTCGAGCAGCCAACGCGAAAGAGGCGGCACAAATCGCGGAGTGAGCACCACATCGAGGTTCTCTTGAAGAGTTGCCGTGGCCAGTGCTTCGTGAACCGTGCAAAAAACTTCGAGAATCGCGTTCACGCGTTTCTCGCCGTGAGTTTTCAAGGAACGGATATCGGCCAGCGAGCGATCGGCGTACTCCTCCAGCCGCGAGTTCCAAATAACAGTTGGGAGGGATTGCAAAGTTGGAGCCAAGCGGCCAAGGCGTTCCGGTCCGAGCGAGTAGCGATGCACTGTTTCGCACCATTGTGCCCAGAGCGACTCAGAGACAACGCTGGCATCGAAGCCAGCGGGTGGAAGGGGCACGTTTTTCGCGCGTTTCGCCACGTCGGAGTTTAATCCGAACTGAGCATCGGGCGAGGCCGCTTTCGCTGCGCGTTTTAGCAGATCGAAGAAGCCGATGATTTTCTTTTGTCCCACGCCGGGAGTCGCCATTAATTCATCGAGCGGCAGCGACAGTAGCTCGCGCAACGGGCGATCGAGAAACGCAATCGGTAAACGGCGATCCGTGGGCAGAACCCAATAGGAAAGAGCCTTGTCGAGGCGGCCATCGTCGGGCCGTTCGACGAGAGACTTGCGAAGCCTTTCGTAAGTTCCCACAAGGCGATAGCGATCGTTGGAGATGGCTTTCCTGGCCATAGCAGTCATGCTCCCTAGTTTTTTGATTTAACCTTCCTGGGAAAATCAACCGGGTGTAGATCTTGATGGAGGCAGGTTCCGTGAAGGTGGGTCCCCTTCTGAAATAAAAATCAGAAGCGGCGATTTTTGGTTCAGCCTGCCACGAATGCCAAGCTTGAACCGGCTAGAACACTTAACCCCGACCACAGCGGGGTGGTTCTGTGTATTTTTCGAGCATCCCGAGAGGGCGTCAAGGTGGGGAAAGCACTGGGAATTCAAGGGTTAGGGCCTTGGTTGCCCCAGGTTCTGTTTGGGTTTACCTCAAATTTATCGAGATTTCACTATTCTTTGTTAGTCGTCTTTCGATGGCTTCTCCCCGTTTAAAAAGCCATAAAAGGATTCAGTTTTTGGTGTTTTTGTCAGACAGTGTCTATGTGGACATTTTGTAGGAGGGTTTGCCGAAGAGAATACCCGCTAAACCGCAAGCGGCGTGGTTCCATGGTCACACGGGTATGCAGGTTATGAGGAAAGCTTTCTGCGGAAGCAATGGACGAGTGCCGCCCGGGCACCTTGGGGCGTAGATTGGAGTGGTTATGAGCGACCTCAACGCCCCACCATCGGTGCCTCAACCAGGCAATTGCGCCGAGCCGCGATCGGACCGGTTTTGCATCGTCGGCGCGGGCTCCTCGGGGCTCGCGGTCGCCAAGAATTTCCTTTCGGCAGGCATCCCCTTCGATTGCTTGGAGCGCGAAGACGATGTTGGCGGAAATTGGTACTACGGTAAGCCGCATAGCAGCGTGTATCGCTCCACGCGATTGATTTCCTCGAAACGTGGTACCGAGTACACCGACTACCCCATGCCAGCCAATTGGCCCGAGCACCCCCGGCATGAATTGGTTTGGGATTACCTGTGCTCGTACGCGCGGCAGTTCGATTTGTATCGCCACATCGAGTTCAATACGACGATTGCGAGCATCGAGCCTGTGGCGAGCAACTTAACGAGCGATGCGGATAACGCAGGCGATGAATCTAAGAGCCTATCCGAAAACCGTCTGCCGAAGGGGGACAGTCCCAATTTGCTCCGAAGACTCCGCAAATTTGGGGCAGTCCCCGACGATTTTCGGATAGGCTCTAAGAGCACGGGCTGGACGGTGACGCTGGCCGATGGCAGTCGCCGCTTGTATCGAGGCGTGGTCATCGCGAACGGTCATAATTGGGCTCCGCGTTGGCCCGAGTATCGGGGCACGTTTAGCGGCCCAGTGCTTCATTCGTCTCAATACAAAGTTCCAGAGGCGTATCGAGGTCAAAGGGTTCTTGTCGTGGGAGGTGGAAATTCTGGTTTCGACATTGCCACCGATGTTGCAAACCACGCGGCGACCACGTTTCATAGTCTGCGGCGTGGGTATCACATCCTGCCTCGTTTCAATCGCGGCACTCCGGTGGATGAGAGCGCCGAATGGGCCTTGCGATGGCGGGTTCCGCTTTGGTTTCGACGACAACGAGCATTGAAAATGCGCGAAGCCGTATGGGCCGAGCGGGTAGCGCGGCATCTTCCGCAGCCAGATCACCGATTATTCGAGACTCATCCTATCATCAACTCTCGTTGGCCGTACGCGGTGGCCGACGGCGCGATCCACGTAAAGCCCGATGTGGATTGTTTCGAGGGAAGCGTCGTGCGTTTTGTGGATGGCAGCCACGAAGAGATAGATGCCCTCGTGTATGCGACTGGTTATAAGCTGTCGTTTCCGTTTATAGACCGTGCGTATTTGAATTGGCGGGATGACCGGCCTGAGCTCTATTTGAACATCTTTCACCCGCATCGTGATGATTTATTTGTGGCAGGGCTGATACAGCCCGATAGCGGCCAGTTTGGACTGGTTGATTTGCAGGCACAACTCATCGCGGCGTATCTGGAAGGGCTCGCCCGCGAATTATCTGCCGCAAAGCGCTTTCGACACCAGAAAGCAAAAAAACAAGCAGCCCTAAGCAACGGCATTCGATACATCAACTCCCCACGCCACCTGCTCGAAGTAGAGCACGCGAGCTACCGGCGAATTCTAAAGCGATACGTGAGACGGCTGCGGTTTGGTTAGACGGTTGATTCGTGCGGAGGTGTTTAACCACGGGGCACGGAGGAGGAAGCAGGGAGCGTGGAGCAAGGAGTAGGATTTGATAGGATGCGGGATAGTGGATACAGGGGGCAGGGTATTTACTGAATGCCTTGGCCCTGCTCCCCGCATCCATCATCCTGCATCCTAAATCAGTAATTCTTCTTCGTGTCTTTGTGTCTTCGTGGTTTCATTAAACTTCTTAACATCTCCGTGCCTCAGTGGTTAATTCTTCCGCCAAAGGCATTGCGGCGGCGGGTTAGAATTCGATTTCCGTGTTGTCGGTACCGATTTCGAGGTCGGCGAATGTTTTTCGAGCGGTTGTTAGATCGTACCGCTCGTCGGCCGTGCATCGTGGGTCGATATGGATGAGGATGAGGCGTTTCACGTTGGCGGCTTTCGCAAGTTCAACCACTGGCATCAGCGAGCTATGGCCCGTGCTTGTGGGTAAGTTGTCGGTATCGTCCACGAAATAGGCTTCATGGAGCAGCAGATCGACGCCGCGAATTTTCTCGATGTAGTCTGCGTTTGCCGCAGCTGTGGTATCGGTCACATAAGCCAATGAGTGGTTGGGCCAGTCGATGCGGAATCCGAGTGAACTGCCCGGGTGCTTCAGCTCGAACGCCGTCAATCGCCCGTTGCCGCCAACCAGGCATGCTTCGTTGCCCAGTGGCTTGAAGCAAAACGGCGGTGCCACCGGGAAGATTGGCTCGGCAAACAGGTGTTCGCGGACGGCCGCCAACTTGCTTGCGTTGCCGTACACGGAGGTTTGTTTCAGAACTTTCTCGGGAACCAAGTTGATGAGGCACGTAAGGCCAACAATATGATCCAAGTGGGCGTGCGACAGGAAAACGTCCAGATGGTCAGTCGCCAGATGCTTGCCTACGCGGCACATACCGGTTCCCGCGTCGAGCACCACGCCCACTTCAGGCAAGTAAAAGCAGGCCGTGTGACGACATGTCGTGGGAAAATAGCCGCCGGTTCCTAGGAGAAGAAGTTTCATGATTCTATTGAGAGTTGCACGGTAATTGAGACCGGATGAAAGCCGTCAGCTATCGGCCAGAAAGAACGTAGGCTAAGGAACTCTAACCAAACCGTCTGAGAGAGGGAGACAGTCCCATTTTGCTGCGAAGACTCCGCAAAATCGGGACAGTCCCCGCCGGTTTTGTTAGAGTTCCTAAATTGCTGCGCAGTCTTCGATAACAACCAGGGGTGCGACACGGGCCGAATGTACCACGCAGATTCGTAACCGGCAAATGTTCAAAGCGAAGTGAGGCGTGGCATCCTGGGCTGATGTATAATCGTTGGCGGAGGGTCATGTCATGAGCATTCATGATTCTGAGACGGTTGAAAACGTGAAGCCCGCACTCGCGGCCGCCAGGTATTTCGTTCATGCGCCTGGACAAGACCTGGCCTACGAATTCGGCGCGGCAAGCCATAAGGGGTTGGTGCGAAGCGAGAACCAGGACCATTATTTGGTCCTGCGTCGAACGCGCACCCAGCAACTGCTGTTCACCAATGTGGCGACCGATCAACTCAGTCTTCCGACCGACGAAACCCACGCCATGGCGGTCGCCGACGGTATGGGCGGGCATCACGCGGGCTCGTTGGCCAGTGAAATCGCGATCCGCACGGCTTGGGATCTGGCAGGCCGGGCCATTAGTTGGGTTATGAAGATCGATGATCTCGAAGCGACCGATTTGGCCGAGCGCATTGAAGGGTTCGTGTACTTGTTGCAGCAAGCGTTCGTACACGAGTATCAACAGAACCCGCAATTTGGCGACAGCGGCACGACGTTCACCGCGGCTTACTTCGTGAGCTCGTTTGTCGCGATCACCCAGATTGGCGATTCGCCCAGCTTCCTGTGGCGAGACGGCGTGATGCAGCGCGTGTCGGTCGATCATACGATCGAGCAGGAATTTATTACGGCCGGCGTGTCGCCAGACATCGCGGGCAAATTCAGCCACATGCTTACACGCTGCCTGGGCTACGAATCGCACAACGCACGGCCCGATATTCACTTTTTGCGGCTGCAGCCGGACGACCAAATTCTGTTGTGTACGGATGGGCTGACAGACATGATCCCCGACACACGTATTGCCGAATGCATCGACAACGCAAAAAGTCCGCAAGCGGCGTGCGATAAGCTCATCCAAGAAGCCCTCGACGCCGGCGGCCGAGATAACGTGACGGCTGTGTTGGCGCGGGCGCGGGGTAGGTCAGGCTTTCCAGCCTGACGTTTTTGGTGTCACGTTCTCTATCCATATTCCCATATTCTTCCTTAAGCAGAGTATCGTCAGGCTGGAAAGCCTGACCTACGAGTATGCTCGAATATCGGCGGCATCTTCCGCATCAAATTCCTATCGGGTTCCCGATTTTTCTCACTTGGAATCTCAAGGGCGCACTGCCGCAAGAAGTGGTTGTTCGTTTACAACGGGAGCGGCAGCAACTTCGTCAAGAACCTCCTCGAAAGGCTGAAACGTCACGTGATCGCGCGTTACGACACGGTAAACTCATATTTGCCAAATGCGATGCGTACCTCGACACCTGTAGCGGCGGGCCAAAGCATTTGAGCGACCCCGCGGCGGCAAAAATTGTCGAAGACGCGCTTTTGTTTGGGGTGCCAGAGCGTTACGAACTGTTTGCCTGGTGCGTCATGGCTAACCATGTGCATTTGTTATTGTTGCCGCACTGGGACTTGAAGAAGGTCACGCAAGGCATTAAAGGGTTTACAGCCCGTGGAATAAATCGCTTGCGAGAAACTACCGGGCCTTTCTGGCAGGATGAAACCTACGATCATTGGGCGCGTGATGATGAGGAACTGCTTCGGATTATCGCCTATATCGAAAACAATCCGGTAAAGGCGGGGCTGTGCGAGCGTAACGAGGATTGGCCGCGGTCATCGGCCAGACGACGAAGTGGATGGCCCGTAGGCCAGCCTTTCCAAGCTGACGGGGAAACGCTTAAGGATTGAAAATCGCATTCCCGGAGTGTTTGCCGTTCTCTTGTCAGGCTGGAAAGCCTGACCTACAGCGCACGTCGATGTCGCTTGGGAGGGCGGCGGCCTGGCGGAGTAGGGGAGGGCGAAGCGGGTTTATCAGCCTCATGGTCTTCGTCGTTGCTTGGCGTTTCAGGCGCGGGGGCCACGGAGGCGACGGTCGTAAAGCCTTCGATTTCGCCCCGTTTGAGCAGCCGATTGATCAGTATCTCGATGCGTGTTAATTCAGAGCCTTCTTCGGTCGTCACGAAGGTGTAGGCAACGCCTTCGCGGCCCATGCGGCCAGTTCGACCGACGCGATGCACGTAATCGTCGCTCGATTGCGGGATGTCGTAGTTGATGATGTGCGAAATGCTGCTCACGTCGATTCCGCGCCCCACGACGTCGGTAGCAATCAGAAGTTTCACTTCGCCCGCACGGAATGCCTTCATCACACGATCGCGCGCCGATTGGGCCATGTCACCGTGCATCATATCGACATCCGAGAAGCCTTTGCTCACACGGCGGTAGATGCGCTCGGTGCCGCGCTTGGTGCGGCAGAACACGATGGCCTGGTCCGGTTTTTCGCGTTTCAGCAGCTCCACGAGCAAGTCGAATTTGCGCTCTTGGTCGACCGTGAAATAGAATTGTTCGATCGTGTCGACCGACTTGGTTTTTGGCGAGAAGTCGAGCACTTCGGGCTCGTGCATGTACGTGCGAGCCAACCGCTCGACGCCCGGGGCCACGGTGGCGCTCAGCAGCAGTGTTTGTCGGTCGCGTGGGCAACGGCGAAGAATTTTTTCGATGTCGGGCCGGAAACCGATGTCGAGCATCCGGTCGGCCTCGTCGAGCACCACCGTGCGCAGCGATTTCAAATCGAGGGCTCCGCGGCTAAGCATGTCCAAAACACGGCCCGGTGTGCCCACCACCACGTCGGCCCCTCGGTCGAGCTTGGAAATCTGACCGCGGAGCGGCTTGCCCCCATACACCGGCACGCAAACAATCCGCCGTCCATGGGCGAGCTTCTCGAATTCATCGCGAACCTGGACGGCTAATTCGCGGGTAGGTACCAACACCAGCGCTTCGGGCGCGGCACCTTTGACATGCTTGACGATTTCGAGGATCGGAATCGCAAAGGCGGCCGTTTTGCCGGTACCTGTGCGTGCCTGGCCCAATACGTCGACGCCCTCGAGAACGCGAGGGATGATGCCGGCTTGCACCGGCGAAGGCTCCGAGTACCCGGCCCGATCGAGGGCAGCAAGCATTATGTCGGAGAGCCCCAAATCATGAAAGCTGGCCGTAGACGCGGAACCCTGGGGCATTTTTATTAACAGAACGAGTCGGAAAGGCTGAAACGACGGCAATCTAGCGAATGCTTGTACTTCAAGGATAACGTGCTGGCGGTCGTTCCGCTACGGGGATGGTTCGTGGTCAGTTGTCCGTTGTCCGTGGTCAGTTGTCCGTAGCCACGTATGCCAGTTGCTTTGTAGCCGTACGACAACAGCCGGGACCCCAGTATTATCTCCTCAATCTGCCTCAACAACGGACAACTGACCACGGACTAATGCGCATAAAAAACCGGCTGGCCATTGCGTTTGGAGCGCTGGACCAGCCGGTTGTCATCGTTGTTTCACAGGGTCGATTCGCGGATGCCGGGCATCGACGCGAACGACTAGCCTTGGGAGGCTGGAGCAGAAGCGGCCGACTTCTTGGTGGCGCTCTTCTTGGCCGCAGCACGCTTCTTTGGCGATTTCTTCGCCGGAGCAGCCTTGGAAGCCTTCTTCTTTGGAGACTTCTTAGCGGCAGTGCTCTTGGCGACTCGCTTCTTTGGCGACTTCTTTGCCGTGCTCTTAGCGGCCTTCTTCTTTGCCATTTTAATTGGCTCCTTCCCTAAGTAGCGCCCATGTCACTTTCAACAGGTCTATCCCCAGGGGCGCTGCAGTCTGGGAGAGACATCACAAAAGTTTGATCAATTATCGCCTAGCAATCGTCCTGTCGTGGTATTCGACTTGAGTGAATCGCTTGGCTGAGTAGTCATGGAGTGCGATTCCGTACGCTCATCCATGAAGAGTTCTGGTGTTGATGCGCGCATTGAAGCAAGTTTACGCGGAGCGCGTCAAGGCGAATCCTAAGAAAATGGCCAGTCCGGGAATGATTTTTTGATTCAAAAATCCCGCCGCGGAACCGTATTGAAAGTCACCGTGCGGCGTGGTTGCCGGTGGTACTATTTACAATTCCGCGCCTCTGCGGACACACCCCGTCCCTCGGGCGAACAGGTCGAAAACTATTCGGAGTGTTGTTTGGCCCAATCGCAAAGTAGCGAAAATTGCCGAGAAAAATCGTGGTCAGCGAGGCCCATGGGCCGTTTGAAGAAGCTGCCGAGGTACGTGAGAATGCCGACCTCGCCGATGCGTTGGCTCAACTCCACGAAGCGCACAAGGTCGAGCACGAGTGGGGCGGCCAACAGCGAATCGCACCCTTGCCAAGTGAATTGCAGCGACATGGCGGTCCCCAGGAATCCACGAAAATGAATATGGTCCCAAGCTGTTTTCCAATCGCCCAGGCTGCGGATGTATTCGATCGAAACGAGCGTTTGAGGATCGTAGCCCAAAATGTCGCTCACGAGCTGATCCTTGCCTTTGATCTTGGCCGCCTTGTTCACCGGGTCATCGAGCACTTGGCCGTCCATATTGCCGAAGATATTGTGCCCGACCCAGCTCATCACTTCGAGGTTCCGGGCGGCAAACATAGGGGCCAGCACGCTTTTCATGAGCGTTTCGCCCGTTTTGCCATCCTGGCCTGCGTGGCAAACCTCGCGTTCCAGGGCCAAATCCAAAATGGCCCGCTGCGCCGCACCCAGCGACGGCGTGAAGTTTATGTAGGGCATTCCCAGGTCGAGCGCCGCGATGGCGTAGAGCGAGCTGGCCGGCAAGATGTCGGCTGGCGATTTTGCCAGCATCGGCCGTAGATCGGCCCACCGGGCCGGCAGCGAGGAATCGTCGAACGGCGGTTCCGTCGACGCCACATTGACGACCATCACCCGATCGACCCCCGTTTGTCGTCGAAACTCGCCAAGGTCCGCTTGAAGACGTTCTACGGTTTCTTGGGCCGATTCCGAGGCAAAGTCGCGCATCGAGCCACCGGCCAGGCTAGCGATCGTTGAGCCGCTACTCGCCAGGCTGCCCGGCCGAATGCGGCTATCGATGGTCTGCAACTCTTGGCGGCACGCTTCTACGGTAGTCGCGTCAAAAACCCGGCTCTCATTCAGCAAACGATCGACCGATTCAAAGATCGACCCTTCGCGGATCTCGTGGCCACCGATCACGAAGTCGGCCCAATTCGCCAAACCGAGGCCCGCAAACTGCGGCAGCGTGCTTACAAGGCCCGCGTTACCCGTTAACCCCTTTTGCAGGGCCAAAAGTCCCAGCGAGGCCGTGGCGGCAACTCCACCCCGCGCTCCAATAAACCAAATACCGATGCGCGGTCGAGCCATACAATAAAACAACCAACGGGCCGGGGAGGGAGGGGTTAGGACGTCGGCAGGCGGGAGTCGTCCCCATGTGCGATTTGCCGAAAACGCGGTTCGCCTGCCATATCCGCTGTCAGCATCGCCACTAGGAAGCGAACTAGGGGGGATTTATTATTGTCCCACGGGTGCGACACAGGCGTCAAGTTACGCCGTAGGTCAGGCTTTCCAGCCTGACACGCCTCGGTATAGAACTGCCCGACTAATCAACCAGCACATGTCAGGCTGGAAAGCCTGACCTACTCTTAGGAACCACGAATGTTCGAGCATATTCAGGCCGCCCCGCGCGATCCGATTCTGGGCCTCAGCGAATCGTTCAAAGAGGACCCCAACCCGAAAAAGATCAATCTCAGCGTGGGTGTGTATCAGGATTCGAACGGCAAAACGCCGATTCTCGACTCGATCCGCAAAGCAGGGCAGCTCGTGCTCGAGCGTCAGCAGTCGATGTCGTACCTGCCGATTCCTGGTTCGCCGGCTTACGCCACGGCCGTGCAAAAGCTGCTGTTTGGCGACGACCACGAGGCCGTTACTTCCGGCCGCTGTGCCACTTCGCATACCCCCGGCGGTACCGGCGCGCTGCGGGTCACCGCCGATTTTCTCCATCAGCAGTTTCCCCAAGCCACGGTCTGGCTCACGCAACCTACCTGGCCAAACCATCCGCAAATTTTCGCAGCGGCGGGTGTGCCGACCAAAACATTTCCGTACTTCGATGCAAAAACCAACAGCCTTGCGTTCGACGCGGCCGTTGCCGCCATCGAAAAGATGCCGGCAGGCGACGCGATCCTGCTACATGGCTGCTGCCATAACCCCACGGGCATCGACCCCACGCCCGACCAGTGGAAAAAACTGGCCGACGTGATCTACGCGCGCGGCATTCTTCCGGTACTCGACTTCGCCTACCAGGGCTTTGCCGACGGCATTCGCGAAGATGCGGCCGGCCTGCTTGCATTCACTCGTCCCGGAGCCGAACACATGGTGTGCAGCTCGTTTTCCAAAAACTTCGGGCTGTACTGCGAACGTGTGGGCGCGCTCACGGTCGTCACGAAAGACAAAGCGGTGGCCGACATCGTGCAGAGCCAGGTGAAGGCCGTCATTCGCGCGAACTACTCCAACCCGCCTGCTCACGGTGCCGAGTTGGTAACCACCGTGCTTGGCGACCCGGCGTTGCGAAAGCAATGGGAGGGCGAGGTGGCCCAAATGCGAGACCGCATCAACGGCATGCGCCAGTTGTTGGTGAAAACGCTCCAAGCCAAAGGCGTGCCCGGCGATTATTCCTTTATCACCCGCCAACGCGGCATGTTCTCGTTCTCTGGCCTCACGCCCGAGCAGGTCGAAGCACTGAAGAAGAAATACGCCATTTACATCGTAGGCTCCGGCCGTATTAACGTGGCCGGTATCACGGAGCAAAACGTTGGCCCGTTGTGCGAGGCGATTGCGGAGGTGGTAAAATAACCATTGTAGATTTCAAATCACTGTAGCTGGCCTCGATGAGGCCGGCTGCCGTGCGACTTCTAGTGGGGATTCGCTTCCAATCCGGTCGCAACAGGTTGTTTTGCACTACACTAAGGAACTCTAACCAAACCGTCTGAGAGAGGGAGACAGTCCCATTTTGCTGCGAAGACTCCGCAAAATCGGGACAGTCCCCGACGGTTTTGTTAGAGTTCCTAAACCACATACGTTCGTTCAATGTCCACAAGCCAGTACGAGCCGATAAGCTGGGAAAGGATGATTCGCGCTGTGGAGAAAGTCCGCGCACGATTAGATCGGGCTGTTGCGGCACTCGATGCGGCCGGTGTTCCTTATGCGGTTGCCGGAGGCAATGCCGTTGCAGCCTGGGTTTCACGTGTCGATGAATCGGCCGTCCGTAACACGCAGGACGTTGATATCCTCCTACGTCGAGCCGATTTCGACGCGGCGAAAGCCGCTCTTCAAGGCGCGGGATTCATATTTCGGCACGTAAAAAGTGTTGATATGTTCCTCGACGGCCCAGCGGCAAAAGCGCGAGATGCAATCCACCTTGTCTTTGCTTCCGAGAAAGTCGTGCCAGATTATCTGCTGCCCTCGCCAGATGTCACCGAGGCAGATACGACCGGACCATTTCGCGTTGTGGATTTGGAACCGCTCGTGAGAATGAAGCTCACTTCCTACCGTTTGAAGGACCAGGTTCACTTGCTCGACATGATTGGCGTGGGCCTGATCGACGAATCGTGGCCTGCGCGATTCACGCCGGAGCTTGCCGCGCGGTTGCAGACGCTGTTGGATAATCCGGAAGGCTAATCAACAGCGAGCTGTAATCATGCCCGAGCTCATCGCCTGCGAGGACGTCGGTTACCGCCAGCAAGAAATCGATATCCTCGCGAACATCCATTGGCACCTGGAAAGCGGCCAGCACTGGGCCGTGCTTGGGCCCAACGGGTCGGGAAAAACGACGCTGCTCAAACTCGTGTGCGGATACCTTTGGCCCACCAGCGGCCGCGTGCTTCGACTCGGGCAAGAGCTGATCGACCTGGGCGAACTACGCCGCAGCATCGGTTGGATTTCCTCGGGCATGATTGCTGACATCCCCGCGGACGACACGGGGCTCGAAACAGTTGTCACGGGTCGCCTGGCTCAAATCGGGCTCAAGCACTTTCCCGAGTACGGCCCTAGCGAACAAGATTTCGCCGACGCAGCCGCCGAATTAGAACGGCTGGGCTGCACCTCGTTGGCGGCCAAACCGTTCGGCGTTCTGTCGCAAGGCGAACGGCAACAAGTGCTCATTGCCCGGGCGCGCATGGCCAAGCCGCTGCTCCTCGTGCTCGACGAACCCTGCGCCGGCATGGACCCCGGCGTGCGCGAACGCTTTCTTGCCTGGCTCGATGCGCGACTTCACGACTCGGCCAGCCCCACCACGGTGCTGGTCACACACCACATCGAAGAAATCGTCCCGGCCATTCAGAACACGCTCATCCTTTCTTCCGGAAGAATCGTAGCCGCGGGCGCAACTCGCGAGGTCATCCATCGCGAAACGATCGAACGAGTTTACAACACGCGCCTCGCCCGCATCGAGCCGAACGCCGGCCGACTCTGGCCCATGTGGGGTATCGAATAACTGCGTGAGTCCTAGACCATCCTCGATCGATCAACCGGTTACGCCGTTTGTACCGCGCACGGCGCTTCTAGCGTTCACACGGCACCTGAGCGGTTTGATAAACTTGCCCGGTAAACCTTGCCGAATAAGCGGGTATAATTGACCGACTGCAGCGACTACTGCCCGCTTTGTCGCGGCGCTTCTCCCCAGCCGCCTTCCCCAAGGAACCGCCTGTGAACATCCTTTTTGCCACGACCGAGGCGGTGCCCTTCTGCAAAACGGGCGGGCTTGGCGATGTGTGCGGGTCGCTGCCGTTAGAACTCGCCCGACTTGGCCACAAGCCAGTGCTGGTGATGCCCGCGTTTCGGCAGGCGCTCAACAGCGGCCGGCCAATCGAGCCAACGGATGTCCATTTCGAAGTGCCCATCGGCCGCAAAATGGTCAGCGGAACTTTTCTCCGCAGTACGCTGCCGGGCGACGAAGTGCCCGTCTACCTCGTTCATCAGCCACATTATTACGATCGTGCCGAACTGTATCGCGAAGGCGGCAGCGATTACCGCGACAACTGCGAGCGTTTTGTTTTCTTCTGCCGTGCGGCGCTCGAAGCCATTAATCGTTTCAATTTAGAAACCGAACTCGTTCATTGCCACGATTGGCAAACCGGCCTGATACCGGCTTACCTCCGAACCGAACTCTGCGGAGTGCCGCCGTACGATGCCATTCGCTCCATGCTCACCATCCACAACATTGCCTACCAGGGCAATTTCTGGCACTGGGACATGGAACTCACCGGCATCGACTGGAAGCACTTCAACTGGCGACAAATGGAGTTCCACGGCAACCTCAGTTTCCTTAAAACAGGCATCGCTTTCGCCGACACGGTCACCACCGTCAGCCCGCGCTACGCGCAAGAAATTCAATCGCCCCCGTTGAGTTGTGGCATGGAAGGCATACTACAGCATCGCAGCGACGAACTGTTCGGCATCATCAACGGCGTCGATTACAACGAGTGGAATCCGCAGCACGATCCGAATCTTGGCGGCATTGCCTACAACCCCGATAACTTCGTCGATGGCAAACGTGCCTGCAAAGCGGCTTTGCAACGCGAAATGGGTTTGCCCGAGTCGCCCGACGTGCCGATGATTGCCATGATTGGCCGTCTTGCCGATCAAAAAGGCTTCGACCTTGCCGCTCAAATCATCTCCGAATGGGCACCCACGTCGATCATTCAATGGGTAATCCTTGGTTCCGGCGAGCGTCGCTACCAAGATTGGCTTACGAACCTCGCGCATCAGTACCCAGACAAAGTTGCCGTTCGCATCGGCTTCTCGAACGAGCTGGCCCACCGTATCGAAGCCGGTGCAGACATGTTCCTCATGCCCAGCCGCTACGAACCGTGCGGATTGAATCAGCTCTACAGTCTGAAGTACGGCACGGTGCCGGTCGTGCATGCAACCGGTGGCTTGTTCGATACGATTACCGATCTCACGGAAGAAACGTTCGCCGCGGGCACCGCGAACGGCTTCAGCTTCGATCACTACAGCACGACCTCGCTCGCCGATGCCCTCGATCGCGCCTGCAAGGCGTTTGCAAACAAACACATTTGGCACCAACTCATTCGCACCGGCATGAGCCAAGATTGGTCGTGGACTCACAGCGCCCGCGAATACGATCGCCTCTATAATCAAACCACGCGAACCAGAAAAACCGCCGCGTGCTAGGCCGCATCGCTCAGCGTTTGTTAGGAATTAACCACAAAGGCACGAAGGCACGTAGAAATTGATCCACTGCAATACTCTGCATATTGTAGTGGTGAGCGAGCGATCGACCATGAATTAAAAACTTTGTGTCTTAGTGCCTTCGTGGTTTAATTACACAGTCCATTCGTGATGCTTGCAGAACGGAATCGAGGCATGCCCGAACTTCGTACAGATTGGCTCACCGGTCGAACGGTGCTCGTCGCCGAAAACCGTGCCCATCGTCCGAACGAGTTCGTCGCTTACGTATCGCCTCGTTCTCGCGCCAGCGCGCCAGCGGCGGGGCCGTCCAGAATCCAACTCGCGTGCCCTTTCTGTCCTGGCAACGAAGGGAACACTCCACCTGCCGCTTATGAACAGTGCGATGCAGCCGGCGGCTGGCAACTCCGTGTAATTCCAAACAAATATCCCGCGTTGTCGCTAGATGACTTCAACGCATCGCTATCGACTACTGCATTCGGTGCTCACGAAGTGATCGTCGAAACGCGTCAGCACATCGATCGCACATCGCAACTCTCGCAATTGGAGTTGCGATGTATTCTCGAAGCCTATGCAGCGCGGCTCAGTCATTGGCGTGCCGACAATCGCTTCGCGTATGGTCTTGCATTCAAGAACCAGGGACCTCGTGCAGGCGCTTCGCTTTCGCATCTGCATAGCCAACTCGTGGCGTTGCCATTCGTCCCGCCTGCAGTGGCGGCAGAGCAGGGCCGCGCTCGCGTGCGTTTCGATCAAGCCTCGCAATGTGCGTACTGCGAATGGATTGCCGCGGAGCGAACCGCTGGAACGCGCATGGTGGCTGCGGTGCCGGGTTTCGTTGCGTTCTGCCCCTCGGTTAGCATTCAACCTCTGGAAACATGGATTCTGCCAACCGATCATGCACCGTGGTTCGAATCCGCCATGAATTCGCGCATACTTGACAGCCTCGCGGCCCTGCTGCACCCTCTCATCCAGTGTCTGGAAGCGATTCTGCCAGATCCGTCGTTTAATATCCTGGTAAGGACGGCACCCTGGCATGGCGACGTCCAAGCTCATAGCCACTGGCGAATCGAACTGCTTCCCCGAATGAACTCCATTGCCGGACTCGAAACGGCCACGGGAATTTTCATTAATCCCATAGCGCCCGAACAAGCCGCCGCCAAATTGCGCGAAGCACTCGCGTAGGTCAGGCTTTCCAGCCTGACTTTCCCCTCACTCAGGCATAAATTTTGCCGGTCTGGCAATCTAATCCGTCTTTCAATTCCGTCTTACCTCGATTGTTTCGCTAAAGTGTTACTACAGTCGTAGTTTTGTCGATAGCAAGAATGGATTTGGATAGACGCATTACGCAGCCGTGCGGTACGATCGGGGAACCGCACATATCGAACGATCCGCTAGCACGAGCCAGTCGTCGCGCACGGCGGTACCGCTCAGGGATGATCCGACAATGAGTCCGACGCTTCGCCTAACCCTCGTCTTCCACAATCACCAGCCTGTCGGCAATTTCGACGGGGTGTTCGAGCACGCCTACCAAGATAGTTACCTACCTTTCTTGGACGTGTACGAACAGTACGAAGGCATTCCTATCGCGATCCACACCAGTGGTTCGCTTATGGAATGGCTGGCGGCCCGCCACCCGGAATATCTCGATCGCCTGGCCGAACTTGTGGCGGCCGGTCGGCTGGAAATCGTGGGCGGTGCGTTCTACGAAGCCATTCTCACGATGATCCCCCGCCGCGATCGCGTGGGGCAGATCACCCGTTACGCCGATTGGCTCTCCGATCGGTTCAACACGCCCGTAACCGGCATGTGGATGCCCGAACGCGTGTGGGAACAATCGCTCACCAACGATCTTGTTGATGCCGGCGTTCGCTACACGCTGCTCGACGACTTCCACTTCAAAAATGCCGGCCTCGAAGAGGACCAACTCCACGGCTACTACATTACCGAGGACGATGGCAAAATCCTGTCGGTCTTCCCAGGCAGCGAGCGACTTCGCTACACGATTCCCTTCCAGGAGCCGGAAGAAACGATCAACTACCTGCGTCCGATCGCCGAACGGCATCCCGGCGCGGTGGTCGCGTTCGGCGACGACGGCGAAAAGTTCGGCGTTTGGCCCGGCACGAAGGACCACGTTTACAAGAACGGCTGGTTACACCGCTTCTTCGATGCGCTCGTCGCCAATCGCAGTTGGCTCAGCGTGGTAACGCCCACCGAGGCGCTCGACCAGGTGCCGCCGCTCGGCCGTGTCTACATTCCGGAGGGCAGCTATCGCGAAATGACCGAATGGGCGCTGCCCGTGAAGCGCCTCAACGAGTTCATTCATCTCAAGCATAAACTCGAGCACGAAGGTCGCTGGGAGGAAGTGGCACCGTTCGTCCGCGGCGGCTACTGGCGCAACTTCAAAGTGAAGTACCCAGAAACCAACGAAATGTACGCGCGGATGCAAATGGTCAGCCGGCGTTTGCACGAAATCTCGACTTACGATTCAAACGGATTACCACATACCAACGGCACTCATCGGCCTGTCCGCTTCAGCGACCAAGCACTCATCGACGAAGCCCGTTCCGAACTCTACCGTGGCCAATGCAACTGCAGCTACTGGCACGGCGCGTTCGGTGGCGTGTATTTGCCCCACTTGCGCAACGCCGTCTATCAACACCTCATTAACGCCGATAACCTGCTCGACGCCGCCGAAGGCCGCGGCTTGGCCGAGCGCGATACGCCGTGGGTCGAACTCACTTCCGAAGATTACAACTTCGATGGCCGCCCCGAAGTCAAACTAGCCAGCAATCGCGTCATCGCACTCGTGGCACCCTCGCAAGGCGGGCATTTGTACGAACTGGATGTCCGCTCGATTTGCCATAACCTGGGCGCAACGCTTACCCGACGCGAAGAAGCTTATCATGGCCTCGTTCGCGGCGGAGAAAGAGAGCCCGATGGCGACGTGGCCAGCATCCACGACCGCGTCGTGTTCAAGCAGGCGGACCTCGACAAACGCCTGCAATACGATGGCTACCGCCGGCAAAGCCTCATCGATCATTTCTACCCGAACGATGCTTCGCTCCATTCGGTGATCGATAACCAGGTTCACGAGTTGGGCGATTTCGTTATGGGCCCCTACGAGGCCAAGCTGCGCCGCAATCCCGATCGCATGCAAATGCAGCTCACGCGCGACGGCCGTTACGGCGATCGCGGCATCTGCATCACCAAAGGCCTCACGCTCGAAGCGGGCGGCAACACGCTGGAAATCGCCTATCGGCTCGAAGGCTTGCCGCCGGGCGAGTGCGTCCACTTCGGCGTCGAGTTCAATTTCGCGGGCTTACCCGCCGGTTGCGGTGATCGCTTCTTCCACGACCAGCACAATACCTCGCTTGGCCACCTTGGATCGCGCCTCGAACTGGCTAATGTCGATTTCCTCGCCCTCACCGACGAATGGCTCGGCATCGACGTCGCACTGCAATCCGAACAATCGATGCACGTGTGGACCTACGCGGTCGAAACCGTGAGCCAGTCGGAAGCAGGCTTCGAGCTCGTGCATCAATCGGTTGTGGTGCTGCCTCACTGGTACATCATGGCCGACCAAGAAGGCCGCTGGTCGACGACGATGACACTCACGCTCGACACATCGCTCGCCGAAAGACGTCGCGCCGCCGAATATCAAACCGTCACTGTGGAATAATTCTCGCGCATATCCAAAAGCGAGCCGGGGCGTCCCCGCCCCCGAGTGAAAACGCTACAACAGCGCAGAGTCTAAACCTTGCAACAACGCAACAGGATGGCTGGGGCAACGCCCCAGATTTTCATAATTTTTACTCGGGGCCGAGGACGGCCCGGCTCGCTGTTCCGTGAAACGCTTGGAACAGCACTAATCGCGCATCCGTGCGATTGATGCCCAATCCACCTCGCCCTCGATTTGTCCTTCAAAGTCGATCACCGCTAACAGCGGCGGCACGCATCGCCGCGCGAGTTCGTCCGCGTTGCTTTCAACACTCGTATCGTCCTCGCGCCGTGTGACCGAGTTGAGCACGATTCCGGCCACATCGAGCCCGTCGCAGTACGTAGCGGCCGTGATGAGCGTTTGCAGAGTCGCGTTGATAACGCCCAACTCGTTCGCGGCCACCACGAGAAGCGGAAAACCAAACTCAGCCGCCAGGTCGGCGTTGTAATCATCGTCGCTAATCGGCGACATCAGACCGCCCGCGCCTTCGACGAGCACCACTTCGCTCGTCTCGCGCCAATATTCGATTCCTTCACGAAGCAGTTTGCTGTCCACTCGTTTGCCTTCGGCTCGCGCTGCTAAATGGGGTGCCAGCGGTGCCACGAACATTTGCGGACACACGCGCTCGATCGAACCGGGCCGACCGGCCGCTTCCCACAGCGCGTTCGCATCGTCGGAGACTAACCGCCCGCCACGGTCTTCGCAGCCACTCGCAACCGGCTTGTAAACGCCAACCCGCACGCCGGCATCGCAAAGCGACTTCGCAATGAGAGCCGTCACGTAAGTCTTGCCAACGCCGGTCCCCGTGCCAGTAATAAATAACCCGCTCACCACTCGACGATTTACCAGTACCTGTTCTTCAGGCTTATTCCACGGGCTGCCGTCCTTGGCTGTTTGTTGACGCCGCGTTATGTCTAACTTACGCCTTACGACTTAAGCCTAATGCCTTAAGCCCACCTAAATCCCCAAAAACTCCTCCGCCGATTCCCGCATCGCCACGGTATCCGGCATCACGCCGGTCCACTCGCGAAACGCGAGCGCCGTTTGATGCACGTACAGCGACAAGCCGTCGATCACGCGGCACCCTCGCTCGGCCGCTTGTTGCGTGAGCCAGGTTCGTGCCGTGTTGTAGGCAACGTCGATGACCACCATTTTGGGGCCCAACGTGTCGATCTGAATCGGCAGTTTTGCTTCCGGGTGATCCATGCCAAGCGAAGTCGCGTTCACCAACACACCGATCTCAGGCTCGAGCACGATCGGTGTGGTGGTAAGCGGCAGGACCGAGGTTTCAAGGGACGAATGCTGTTTTACGAGATCGGCCAGCCTTTGACCCGCTTCGGCGTTGCGACTTACCACGGTGAGGCCGGAAACATCGGCCTCGGCAAGTGCCATGGCAATCGATCGAGCCACGCGGCCACAACCGATGACCATCGCTTGCCGCCCGGCGGGCGTGATCTGTTGCCGAACCAGTTCGATGAGTGCCATGCCTTCCGTGTTGTCGCCCATATAGCGGCCGTTCTTCTCGGTGACGCAGTTGACCGACCCGCAGTGCTTGGCCAGCTCGGAAATCTCGTCGAGATACTCCATCACCGTTTCCTGAAACGGCTCGCCGATCTTCACACCAAGAAAGCCGAGCGCTTTGAGCCCGCGCATCGCGTCGGCAAGTTGGGTTGGCTCGAACTCGAACGACATGAATCGCCAGTCGAGCCCTTTTTGTGCAAACGCTTGTTCCACAAGATAATGGGTCGGATTCCCCGCCACGGGGTTGGCAATGAAACAACACTTTTCAATGAGCGTGGAACTAGTCACAGCGTTTACCAAATTGCATGGCAGTCTCGTCTCAAAGCGAGCCGGGCCGTCCTCGGCCCCGAGTGTCAACTTCGGCTTTACAAAGACCGCAACCTCGTCTACCAGCGTTTTCCACGGGGCCGAGGACGGCCCGGCTCGCTGGCGAACAGGCGATAGAAGAACTATTCTGACAATAGCTCCAACCTCATGCAATGTCGCCCCGTAGGTCAGGCTTTCCAGCCTGGCTTTTTGCAGGCATAGCTGATTGCTTCAACACGTCAGGCTGGAAAGCCTGACCTACGTACCATGTCGCAACGATCGATCATTCTATTCTGGCTGGTTGCCGCGAACATTTGCGCGATCGCGATTGGAGCCTCTTGGAGCCAGTCGGCTTCGGGACACGGCGACTTGCTCTTTTTCGCATTGCTTTCAGCCCAGGTCAGCGTGGTTTGTATTTGGTGCGGATTGAATTCCCAAATGGGCTGGCGGCGTTATCTCTTTCCTGTGATTGCAGTGCTGGTGGCATCACTTGTGTTCGGAGCTATTGATGTAGGGATCGATTTCTTCGTGTTGTATTATGCTTTGCAGGGTACTATGGTTTTTGCCAGTCTTTGGCTTTTGAGACGGAGCCGTTACTGGCGCAGATTAACGGGGGCTGTTGTCAGTTGGCAGTTTTCCATAGCGCAACTCTTCGTGCTTATGACAGTTGTCGCTGTGTTGATTTCTTTACTGCGCGCGAGTCTGTCATTCGGCGAGGAGCCATTTCTAATTGCAATGTTACTTGTCTCCTCAGTCATGCTGGCGGTGACTGCTGTGATCATTTGGACGATAGGCGTTCCATGGTTCCTACGGTTAGCGCTGATATGTGTTACTGCGGTCGTGTTAAGCATCCAGTTTTTGGTCGCTGATTTATTTTTACCATCAGTTCAGGATTTATTTCGTATAGTGCTTTACCAACTGCTAACCGAAGCCGTCGTTCTTGCCATTTGGCTTGATTTGGGGGGTATCCTGCCGACGAGGCAAGTTAACACGATTTCTGACGCCAGCGACGCGACAGCATAATTAGCAAGAGGGTTGCCATCGCGGTGTACGCCGTCGGCTCGGGCACGTTTTGGGATGAACCGCTACCCATCGGCAGTAAGTCTTGCGCCGCAAACTTCCGCCACAGCACGTAGTCGGCCGCGTTGATCGTGCCGTCGAGGTTGCCATCGGCGGCCAGTTGCTCCGCGGAGCCGAACGACTCGTTCCACAATGCGTAGTCCGCAGTGTTTACAGTACCGTCGCCGTTGTAATCGCCCGGTTGTGCGGGCGTGAGCAGCGTGATGAAGGAATCCTGGATTATGAATCCAAAGTCGGCCATGTAGGCGAGTCGGCCGCCGCCGGGGCCGCGGAACGCTTCGAACGGTTGAGCACCCGCGTCGAATGCAATGGCCGTGGCGAACTGCGAGGGGCTGCCATTGTTATCGAACGCCAGTTCTGCGGGCGCTTGTTCGTCGATTTGAAACAGTCCGCCGCCGCCGGTGGTGAAAATGTTATTTTCGCTATCGACCACGACACCGGCACTCGATTGCATGCCGCTTAAGATCGCTTCGGCCGCACCGAATTCGAGGCCGCCCGTGCCGATGGTCATCGGTAACCGTTGCAGCCGGCCTTGAAACGTTACGGAGTCGGCATCCTGCACGATCAGATTGCCGTCGGTATCGAACGCCAAGCCGGCTCCGTAACCGAGCCCGCTAAGCACGAGCGAAGTGCTGCCCGTGGTGCGATCGATTTCGAGAACTTCGCCGGGACTGTCGAATGGCGAAGTGGTGATAAAAATCTCGCCCGTCGTACGCACGGCCACACCAGCCACGCCCGCGATTTCACTCGCCAGCGTTTGTTGATTGCCGAGCGCATCAACGGCATACAAGCGGCCATCGGCCGTGTTGTCGGCAATCAGCACACGCTCGCCGATCGGATCATAAGTCATGCTGCCGACGAAGAAGTTTTCGGGGTCGTCGCCCACCACGGGAAAGCTGTCGCCCATCGAGCCGTCTGGCAGGATGGTTCGCAGCGTGGCCTGGTTCGAGCCGAACACGGCCCCTTCCAGCGCGAGCAGGTTGCCGCTGTTATCGAACGCGAGACCGGCCGGCGGTGCATTGAGCGGAATGGTCGTTTTGATGAAGCCGACGGGAGCAGCCGTAGCGATCGTCGCAACAAGTGCGGGCAATATCGCGGCGAGGATTGTTCGTGTGCGTGGTTGCATGGGAGAGATTTGTGAAATCATTGTTGGTTACCTTAGTTAGTTCGTGTGTGTATAGATTCCAGTTCAAAGCGAGCGGAGCAGTCCTCCGTCCGAACGGGCAACACTATTAACGGTTTTTTTATCCACAGATGACGCAGATGATCGCAGATCGAGAGAGTGACAACGAATTAGAAAACGTTCGTAGCTATCGGATCTATCTGCGATCATCTGCGTCATCTGTGGACTCTTGAATTGGAAATTGTGAACGGCGTTGCCCTACGGGGGCGAGGACGCCCCGGCTCGCTGGTTTAGTCGGCTCGCCTGCGCGAGCATGCGGCGCGGAGGACGCTGAGTTCGATGTCTTCGTTCATGAATTGCACGCTGCCGTCGCACCATAGCACCATGGCACCGCCGGGGTGGTCGCTCCAAATTTCGTTGTCTTGTTGCCGGTTAATGGGCCCGCCCACGTCGTAAATGTTTTCGCCGTTGATCCATTCGCCGTGCATGAGCCAACCGCGGCCCGAGTCTTCGGCCACGGCCAGCGTGTGCGAGGTGCCGTCCGTCACGTCGGCCAGCTTGATCGACCGGTCGTAAAGGAACACGCCGTTGGCGGAGGGTGCCATTTGCGCCGCGCCGTAAATGCCGCCGTAGTCGATGGCCGCTCCGCGATAGCTATCGGCGTTCGCCCAAGAGACCGGGTTCGAGACGTGATTCACTTCGCGACCGGGCGCTTGCCGCGATACGCTGGGGCACACGTAGACGCTGATTACCTGCGCGGCGGCGAGCCGATTGGCTGGGCCGTCGTAAGCGGCGCTGAAGTCGATCTGCTTCCACAGAGATTCTTCTTCAATGTGAGGCAAAATGGCCGACGACCAGGCGTGTTGTCGGCCATCGGGTTTCGTGCTGGTGATGCGTTTTTCGACGCAGCCAACCGGTAGTTCTCGGCGTATGTTGTGGTAAAGGTGCAGTGCGATTCCCACTTGCTTGAGATTGTTTTGGCAGTGGGTGCGTCGCGCGCTTTCGCGTGCCGACTGGATGGCTGGCAGCAAGATCGCCACGAGCAGGCCGATGATTGCCACGACGACGAGCAATTCAACGAGCGTCATTGCGGCGCGCGGGGAGACACGTTTGTAAAGAACCAGCGGCATGGCCAGCCAAGTGCGGTCGCGCAGCATCGCTTGGTGGCGATGACTACGGAATTACCGCGAAGTGAAGTAATGAACACGCTCGCGGTAGCCGTCCCTCGCGGCAGTCCGCATGCCACGCGTTGGTAGGTCTTCTGACTCCCGAGGATTGCGAAACTGCCTTCTCACCCTTGGTTAAGACTGGTCGCTGAAGCGACCAGTCCGCAATGGGGTAATGGCTTTAGAGTGTTTGCAACTAGCTCGGTTACAGCGGCGGGGCCGTCCCGGGATTGCACCGGGTTCCCTGTTCGTCGATGACCAAACCGTGGTCATCGACCACCAACGCACGTTGAAGGATGCACCTTACCAGAGGTGGTGGCCGAAATCAAGAAGTTTATTGATTGGCTCGCGTGGAGGCCCCAGCCGGACTCGTCGAGACTAGCTACAGTGGTTGGGAAGCCAAATCTTGTTGCTTTCGTTGTTGTTTTCTCCAGTAGTAGTGGGCGCTAATGAGCATGAACAGCGCGACTCCGCCGAATAGGGTGGAGATCACGGCATGATTCAGTAGTCGAGAAGCGCGCAAGTCGCGGTAGAGTACCGCTTCGGTCGGATCGGTGGGATTCACGAAGCAGTGAATCGGCGAATGCTGATCGAGGGCTTGCTTTAGTTGAGAGTAAACGCGCTGATGAAAGTCGCTGCTGTCGCTGCCGGGGTGTAGGTCCACGCGGTTGCCTTGGTGTGGTTTTCCCTCGTACTCGTAGGAATAGGTTGCAACGGTTTGGTGATATCTTCCGCTGCCGCCTCTGCGGCGACGCCGGCCCGGAACGATGTCTCTCGATTCGAGTTCCACACTTTTTAATGTGGCCGGCGTTTCGACCCACGATTTCATGGCTTCGTGTTGCCGGTAGTCTCTGAGCAACATCCATCCGTTCCAAAGGGCCGCCAGAAGAAAAGGTAAGGAGAAGATCCAGATCGCGATCATCGCGACGCGAGTGATCTCTCGCTTCTTTTTCTTCGGCTTGTTCATAACGGTTTCGCTTCAGTTATTCGAGAGCGACACTGGCGTCCGAGACGCCCTTACATTTGGCTATTGGGGATTACTCACGGGTTCAGGCTTTGCGAAGTCGGAGGTCATCTTGGTCGGTAGTTGCCACACGTGTTGGCCGTCGTGGCTGGTAAAGTACAGCTTCGATTCGGAGGGTTCGAGCGTGTTTCCGTCGGCCCAAAGGGCGTAGAACTGTGGATGGGCGTTGAGCGGGCGGCGGGCGTAGGTGTGGTTGAATTGGCTGTTGGTGGTGAGTTGTTTCTTTTTCGTCCAACTCGTGCCGTTATTGTCGCTTTTCCAGAGAACCATTTCGCCGCCGGTGGTCCACGGTTGGGGGCCGGGGTCGGTCGGGGCGAGGATGGTCCATTCATGGCCATCGACATACAGCGGGCCGTAATCGTAGTTGTGGTCGCTCGTGGTAACAGGGCGGCGTTGCCAGGAGTCGCCCGTCCAGTGGGCGGTGAACCACTGGCGCTCGCCGCCTTTGGGGCCCGGCGCGTAGCTGTCGGAGAGCAGGTACAGGATGATTGGCCGACCGTCGGCGTCGAAGTTCAAATCTTTGAGATAGACCAGCTTGCCCTCCGCCTCGTAGTCGTACACGAGTGCCGGGCTGTCGGCTTCAGTGAGCGGCGTGGTGACGGAGTCGCCTTGGATGGTGCGCCATGTTTTGCCCATGTCGGGCGTTTCGAGGTAGTAGAGATTCGTTCGCGCGTTGAGGCCACCTTTGGGCGGGTGGTAATTGAAGGCGGTGGCGACGAGGTTGCCGTGGCGGTTGCTTATCTGGTAGTGGCCTTGGGCGATCGTGGAGAGCGGAGCGGCGGGCGACCAATTGCGGCCGTCGGTGCTGGTCATCCAATGCAAGGAGCGTCGGCCGCCCATGTAGCGAGTGTGCAGGAACAAGAAGCCGTGGTCGGGAATGTACCAGGGTTGGCTGTAAGAAAAATTGGTTTGCGCGATCTGCTCGAAGTCGTCGATCGAGTAGGGTTTCGTGCCGCGAAGGATGTAGGAGTTGTTGGCGGGGCCGTGCGAGTTTCCGAAGATCCAGAGGTGGCCGTCGGCATCGATTTGCAGCGTGGGATTTTCGTGGGCGTCGTTCGTGTTTTTGATTTTGAGAAGCCTTGGCCGCGGCACGGTGCCCGTTTTGTGGTCGAAGTACGAAACCATGTAAGCGAGTTGCTTGGGATTGTCGGTCGCGCCGCCGTAGCAGAAGAACGTTTTGTCGGCTTCCGCGCTGTAGACGGCGATTGGTGCATGTTGCTGCGGATACGTGCCGAGGCCGCCGCTGTATTTGTAGACGTACTCGTCGCGCGTGGGTTGGTTCATGTACCACACGCCGCGGTAGCCGTTGGCCACTTCTGGCGGTGTTGCTTGAGTGGGAAGGACGAGTAAGCCAGTGAGAATAGCAGCAATGAGGAAGTTTGTTTTGCGGTGAGTCATGATCGGTCGCGGCTTCGTTGGAGGGTGACCTGAGGGGGATATCTCATTTTGAGAACTGCTCTATTTTCCGGAAGGGGACAAGTAACGATAAAGGGGACAAGTTTTCATGGGGTGTCCTTATCGAGAGTGTTTCTCTGTTTCGCGCATGGTAAGGCACGGTTGCGCGTGGGTGAGTGCGCGCACCGTGAACGGTTAAAGTTAATTGGCGGTTGATGGGCTTTGCCTAAGGAACTCTAACCAAACCGCCTGAGAGAGGGAGACAGTCCCATTTTGCTGCGAAGACTCCGCAAAATCGGGACAGTCCCCGCCGGTTTTGTTAGAGTTCCTAAAAATACCGCTAAGCCGCAAGCGGTTGATGTGTAATTTTGTATACTATAATAAAGGTGGTGGCCGAAAACAAGAGGTTCGTGTTTTTTTAACACGGAGGCACGGAGGATGGAGCGGGGAGAAGGGATAGTGGATAGTGGATGCAGGGGGGAGGGTATTCTACTGAATGGTTTGGCTCTGCTTTCGGTAGCCAGCATCCTGAATCCTGATCTTCTCCGTGTCCTCGGTGTCTCTGTGGTTAATTCCGAACACCATTCGTGGGTGCGGAAGCACCCACGCTACGCGTTAGTGCGTTTTTAGGTTTATCGTTTTGTGATGCCGTTTGCTGGTTGGACGGCGTTGCCGCCGCCGCTAAGGGGGGTGTTTTGGGGAATGCGCATGAAAAAACCGAGCGTGTTGCCACGTCTCGGTTTGGTAGAAAAGCAAACGAGTTGTTTATTTGTAGGTCAGGCTTTTTAGCCTGACGGTTTTGGTTTAACAGTTGGTTCTGCGAAAAAATCAGTTGGCTCCGCGAATAATGTCAGGCTGGAAAGCCTGACCTACGGGAAAGTCTGACCTACGTTAGTCGAGGAAGCCGATGAGTTCGCCGCTGCGGCTGGGTTGCTGGAGCTTGCGGACGGCCTTGGCCTCGATTTGGCGGATACGTTCGCGGGTGACCTTGAAGATGTGTCCGACTTCTTCGAGCGTGTAGCTGTAGCCGTCGCCCAGGCCATAGCGAAGCTTGATGATTTCGCGTTCGCGGTAGCTGAGGGTTTTGAGGACCTTCGAGATTTGTCCGCGGAGCATTTCCTGAGCGGCACCGATGGCCGGGCTTTCGGCACCGGAATCGGGGAGCAGGTCGCCGAAGTGGCTGTCTTCGCTGTTGCCTACCGGCCGATCGAGGCTGATGGGGTAGCGGCTCATGGCCAGCACGCGGCGAGCTTCTTCGATCGTGCAATCGGCCGCCTTGGCGGTTTCTTCGATCGACGGCTCGCGGCCCATTTTCTGGAGCAACTGGCGCGACACGTTACGCACGCGGCTCATGGTTTCGACCATGTGGACCGGGATGCGGATCGTGCGGCTCTGGTCGGCCACGGCGCGGGTAATCGCCTGGCGAATCCACCACGTGGCGTAGGTGCAGAACTTGAAACCGCGGCGGTATTCGAACTTGTCGACGGCACGCATCAGGCCGGCGTTGCCTTCCTGGATGAGGTCGAGGAACGAGAGTCCGCGGTTGCGGTACTTCTTGGCGATCGACACGACGAGGCGAAGGTTACCTTCGCTCAGGCCGCGCTTGGCGCGTTGATACTCGCTGTAGACCCGCTTGAGGTCCATGATGCGGTTGCGGAGGCTGGTCGGCGTTTCCTGCAGAGCACGCAGGATGTTGCGATATTCGACCTGCAGCGGCTTGCGCTCGACGGGCGGCTTCTTATCGCGCTTCATTTGCTCGATTTGCAGTTTGAGCTGGTCGATGCGAGCGCTGAATTGCTCGAGCTGGCCGATCATCGGTTCGATGCGTTGGGTACGCAGGCCGAGTTCTTCGACGAGCAGCACGGCACGACAGCGGCGGCGGCTGAGTCGCTTCCAGGCGGCCTTGCGCTCGGCAAGCTTAGCCGACTTGCTGGAGGCGATGCGGTAATCGTCCGCGTTGCGTTCCAACAGGCGATCGAGCGTGGCCAGGTTGTGGGGCAAACGGCCGAGGATTTGGTCTTTCTCGAGGCGATCGGTGACGGACACCTGCACGGTGCGGTCGAAGGGAAGTTCGCCACGGTGGACGCGATGCAGCACTTTGACCGCGCTGCGGATCACGTAGTCGCAACAGAGCAGCTTGCGGCGGAACGCGGCGCGGGTGAGTTCGATCTTGCGAGCGAGGTGGATTTCTTCCTTGCGGGTGAGCAAGGGGATTTCGCCCATTTGGGTGAGATACATGCGGACCGGATCGTCGGACCACGATTCGCCTTCGGTGCCTTCGAGCAGGCCTTCGCCGTCTAGCTCGGGATCGATGGAGTCGGGATCGATGTCCTCGGACGATTCCGCGAGCGCATCGGTTTCATCCTCGTCGTCATCCAAGGGCTTATCGTCGATATCGACACCGACATCGCTAACGGCGACTACATCATCGTCTAGATCGTGTTCGAGCAATGAATCGTACAAGATTACACACTCCTACCAATGAAAATGACCAACGAGTTTTCCAACACGCGCGAGGCACTGGACTGGGGTAAAATGGGCCGACACTCCCAACCGATTGATAGGTTGCGATCGTTCTCTGCGAAAAGCCACTGTGCAGGTGCCCTGGTAGGGTTAGGTGCCCCCTGCAAAAACACGCGGTCCGGCGAGATGAGCGATCAGTGAGCGGCCGAAAAGATTCCGACGCGGAATACCCCCTTGTTCAATGCGCCACTGGGCGCGTGACAACTAATTCTAACACTGTTAAGTCCGCTGTCTGGAGCGGCCCGCTATTTGGTAAAAAATTACGCCGAGCCAAACTCTGCCATTGGGCGGCAACTTTTACGTTTACTACGTTTGGAAGGCGACTTGGGTCTTGCCCGAGTCGCTTGCCAAACGACTTACCAATTACCTAACTAACACTCCTTTGTTAATAATCGCAGACTGTTTGAAAACGTCTGCGCTTTGTTGCGCGGGCGATTCTTCGACTCGCGCAGGGCATTCAAACGGTGGGCGATTGAGCTGGCAATGCATCGAGTGAAGATGCAACGCGAACCCATCGACATTCGAGAGCGAAGCACGATTCGATTGCTGGCGGACCCGACACATAAACGTCCAGCCTTTCGTCGATCTTCCTGCAAGCGGTATGCTTGCAGGCACCATGCTCCTTCCAGAGCGCCAGCGCCGCACGCGAGGATCATTTCGCATGGCCTCTCATCGCGCCGCGTCCATGGACACCCCGAAATCCTGCCCTTTTCCGCTGAGAGGTAAGCCTTTCAATTCTAAGCAGCCATACAACCGGGTCCATAGGCAGGGCCCAAAAAATCCCTACGATAGTACTGTGGCGCTGCTTGCACGGCAGGTTCGCGGTTATCTCGTCGGTATCATCGGCTAGGCATACAGACCCAAAACCACAGAGACGGACCGGACGTATCTCCTTGAGGTGCAACACCTTATTGCGGCTGTCGCGATAAGTGGCAGAGACGAGGGTCTTCAATAGGCGGCTTTGACTCACGAGGAACAGCCGACCTTAAGTGGGCATGCGCCGCGAAAATTGAAATCGCTTGAATTCGCTGAAATCATGTTGTAGGAGGCCTCTCCGAGGCCGATTACCTGCACCATTTGAAAGCGTTATCGGCGTCGGAGAGGCCTCCTACACCTGCGAGCGGACACGTTTCAACAAAGCAAAATCGCACAAGTGTCTGGCGACCATTAAAAGGCAAAGGCTGATGTCCAAGTACGTTTTGAGCTGTAAATGCGGCAAATCGGTGGCGGTAGATGCTGGCCAGGCTGGCGGCAGCGTCGTTTGTGCCTGCGGCGAGCGGTTGGACGTGCCCGCGCTCAGAAATCTGCGGCATTTGCCTGTGGCGGAGCCAGAGGCGGGCGGGACGCGATCGGCCAGGGCAGCTTGGGATGCCCGGAAAGGGCTGGCGGCGGCCAGTTTTATCCTGGCCGTGCTGCTGGCCGGGTTTGGGGCGTGGGACCGATTCAAGGAACCGTTGGTGCCGAAGTTCGACGCCGAGGTACGGCAAACGGCCGTGAACGAAGGGCTTGAGAAGATGTCGCCCCTCGAGTCGTGGAACATGTGGGTGGGTGTCTATCGGCCGATGTCGCAGAATGGCTTCCAGGTGTTCGAACATCCGCACCAGGCAGCGATCGAGCAGCACATTGCTTCGCGCAGGACGTTGCAGAAGTCGCTGTTTGTGGTGGCTGGCGTATTTGCGTTGATCGGCCTCGCGGCTGCGTTTTGGCCGAAGCCGCGGGTTGTTCCGGTGCGGCGGCGTTAACTGGCGGTTCGTGTTTTTGTTTTAACCACGGGGCACGGAGGGCACGGAGAGTTTATCGAGGCAAATGATGCTTGCGGTATGTATTTTATAGGATACAATTAGGTAGTGGAGATTCGGCAAACCGATGAGTACGCCGATTGGTTCGCCAAGTTGCGCGATGAGCGGGCGCGGGGTCGTATTCTTGTGCGTATCCGCCGGCTTTCGCTTGGCAATCCTGGGGATTCAAAGAGTGTCGGTGAAGGCATTTTGGAGATGCGAATCGACTACGGTCCCGGTTATCGGATTTATTACACGAGAATTGGCGAAGAGATCATTATTTTGCTAGCCGGTGGTGATAAGCGCACACAACCGCGAGACATTGAAAAAGCAAAATCCCTGGCCCGCAATTTGTGAGGAGTAGTAAGTGATGGCCAAGACAAAAACGCAAACGTGGGATGCAGCGGATTACCTGAAATCTGAAAAGGACATGGCCGCCTATTTAGAAGCTGCTCTCGAAGAAGGCGATTCAGCGCTTTTCGCAGCGGCGCTAGGCGACATCGCCAGAGCCAAGGGAATGACCGAGGTTGCGCGCGACACGGGGCTCGGGCGCGAAAGCCTTTACAAAGCACTATCTCCCGATGGCAATCCCGAGTTTGCCACCGTGCTGAAAGTGCTCCGCTCGTTGGGGTTGAAGTTGCACGCCTCTGTGAAATAACGCTGAATTCGGATTTACCACGGAGGCACGGAGGGCACGGAGAGGATTGAAAGGTTGGAGTAACCACGAAGGCACGAAGACACGAAGAGTTTTTCTCAATATGTTGCCCGTGATCCGCTAAATTTGTAGCTCACAACAAGGTTGCCTGATTTGACGTTGTTGGGGCGATAGTGAACCGTTGCTTTTGATTTGTAATTGGTTCTTCTCGACACTAAGTTTCAAAAATCAAAGTAGTCGTAGCCGTACAAAATCTCCTTATCTCGATCGTAGTAAAGGCAGGTATCAGTGCCATGCCAAAAGAGGATTTCGGAATCGTTGTTAGGCGAGGCATCCCACCATGGTGCCAGCTTCTCGTGGAACATTGTAGATGAGACTGGTGCCCGAATAGAAGCTACTTGCGGCAGCTCCTTTAGACGATCGTACGATTCAGGAGACAACGCCATTCTCCACGCATACCCTGTGTTGATAAAGTTTTCAAAGCAGTAGACTTTCATACGGCCGATTGCTTTGGGATTCATTTCCGAGATCGTATTCTCAATCTGCCTAAGCGAAGCAGGCCATGATTGCTCAAGGTAAATGGGCCCTTCGCCTAACAGAAAGTAACGAACTGCGAAGGATCCTCCTGCCAGCACCACACACAGCGCTACCGCTATCGTGGTTGTGATGCCGAATAGTCTTCGCAGGCTGAAGCGAAGCCGTGAGCTCGATGCTGCCGGCGGCGGCAATTGATCACGATAGAACATCACTACTTCCCCGCGTGGCGGTTGAGGGAGGGCCGTGAAAGTTTTTTCTTTGAACACTAATCCGCGCTAATCGTCGCTGATATCCATCAGAATTCAGCGATTTAGATTGGGACGTTGCCGCACTCGATTAGCGATCATTAGTGTAGATCAGTGTATTCTAAAGTTCCTCCCAACTTTTCTCCGTGCCCTCTGTGTCTCCGTGGTTAATCCAAAACAAGATCACTTCCCCGCGTGGCGGTTGAGGGAGATTTTGTTTTTGATCTCCGCTTTGAGGCGTTCGAGCACCGATTGTTTGTCGGTGTTTTCGAGGATGCGGGTGACGACGCGTTTTGGTCCTTGGGGGCCCCAGCTTGCGCCGTGTTCGAAGTAGTAGCGGGCCGCTTCGCCGACGATGTACGAGCCCCAGCCGGCGGCGGCCATTTGGGGCAGGGCGGTAATGGGCGTGGCCCAGCCGCCGGTGATCGCTTTGAGGAACGACGAGGTGTAACTTACGGCCGCTTCGCTGAGCATTACCCAGCCTGCCGCTTTGAGAATCGAGGTGGCCAGTTCGCGGGCGTTCGACGTGGTGATGTCGATGCCGTACACTTTGCCGAGCGTGACGACCATCGCGGCATCGAGCGCGGTGCCGCCCACCACATCGGCCACGGCCAGCGGATTCGTCGCCACGCCGACCGCTTTGAGCACCATGAACGCCCAAATGGTTTGTTGTGCTTTCTCGTTGCGCATGCGAATGCGTAGGGCGGCCATGCGGTCGCTTTTGTCGGCGGCGTACATGGCGGCGTTCAGTGCGAGCAGTGCTTTACCTTCGGAGGCGAGTACTTCGAGAATGCGTTCGCGCAGGGCGGCTACGTCGGGCTGCGGCTTGCGCCACTCCTGCCGAGTGCGGCCGTCGGCCGACTCGATGTAGTATTCCACCTCGCGCGGATCGGCTTTTGCGAGAATCACGTTCTCGGGCTCTACGATACCGGCAAGCCGAGAGCCGCGAAACACGCTGAGCAGCTCGTCGATTTCCTTCGGCGAATACAGGTCAGCCTTATTGAGAACCAGGATGATCGGCTTATGGCTTGCGGCCAACTCAACGAGTGCCGTGTACTCAACGTCGTTCAGATCGGAATCGGTAACGAACAGCACCAGATCGGCACGGGCCGCCGCTTCGTGGGCCATGGCGGCACGAGCAGCGCCATCGACCTCATTCAAGCCCGGCGTATCGACCAACACGATTTGCGATTGATCGAGCCCGGGAACCACGTAGCCGGTGCCTTTCCAGCCGAGGTTCCAAATATCTTTGGTCCAGCCGCCGCGGACGTTTACTTCGGCAACCGATTCGCCGAGCAGCGCGTTGATGAGCGCGCTTTTGCCGGTGCTGATTTCGCCAAAGACGGCGATTTCGACTTTGCCAGCCGTGAGCTTCTCGGCCATCGAGTGGAGCTGATCGAGCTCGCGTTCGAGTGCCGCGCGTTCCTCGGGCGTGCCGCCGCGGAAGCGCTCGATGGCATCGCGCACGGTGGCGATGGCGGCGTCGTAGTCGCTATCGAGGCCAGGGGCAGAGGTTGCACTCGAAGATTGGTTCATACGGGTGAAGATTTCTCGCAGAGGCGCGGGGGGACGCGGAGGTTGATGGAGGCAGTGTTCTTGGTTGGGATTTTGTAAGTCCGCAGATTTCGCAGATGTACACAGATGGATTTTGTTAGGTGGATTTATCCTTCGGTAAGGTGAGTAGCTTATCTGTGAACATCTGCGTCATCTGTGGACAAAAAACTCAACTGCTCTCGCCCCCGACGGGGCGGAGGACCGCCCGGCTCGCTTGGTTCTTTGGCTTATCGGTTCTCTATAAACATACGTTACTGAATGCTTCAGCGTTCCCTGCGCCTCTGCGTGAGACCTGCTTAATTCTTCGTTAATCGCTCACGTCCGAGTTGAATGAGCTTTTTGAGTTGGTCTGGCCGGGTGACTTCGGCCCATTGGCGGCGGGCCAGTTCGGCGAGGCCGCCCTCGGGCGGGCGCATTTCGTTTTTGAAGTATTCGCAGAATACTTTACCTATCCAACGGGTGACGAGCGCTTGGACGATGCCTTGAATCGCACCGCCGGCGATCGTGCCGATGCCGGGGACCGTTTTGAGGAGCGACGCGATTGCGGATGCCAGTGCTGGGGCGGCCGCGGTCGCACCGACCATGGCAACGAGGTTCTTGCCGAGCTGGCCGATGAGCGTGACGATCGTGTCGGCGTCGATCTTTTGTTGGTACACGGCAGCCAGGTCGACGACCATTTTCACGGTAATTGCGCTGCCGCCGGCCAGGTCGAGCAGCGGGAACGGGTTGATGGCCGTCGCCCCGCCGGCGGCCCACATGTATTTGTTGATGACTTCGTTGGCGCGTTCATCGAGCGCCGCGAGCACGCGCTGTTTCGATTCGTCGACGAGGCCGCGCGATTGCAGCAGCAAGTTGGCGAGCAGCAGGTCGCGGCCGTCGCGCTCGACGATCGACATCATGCGCTTGGCAAGCGGGCTGATGTCTGGCTCGACGGGTACTTCTTCATCCTGCTCGGAGCCGTCGGACAGCACACGAACGCGCGTGCGGGTGGTGGGACGCGAACGGACGGACACGACGTCGGCCGGTTGCACGGCGGGCGAGACTTGCTCGCCAATTTGCTTGAGCAGTTCGTCGCGTTCTTGTGGGCCGTACCAGTCTTCTTTGTTGAGGCAAACGACGATGCGTTTTTCCATGCCGGCGAGCGCTTCCAGCAGTTCATCCTCGTACGATTTGAGTGGGCCATCGACGACGAACAGCACGAGGTCGGCGTTCTTAGCCGCGTCGGCGGCTTCTGCGGCGCGGACTTCGCCTTTCACTTCGGCAAGGCCCGGTGTATCGACGAGCGTGATGCGGTCGCCAGCGGGCCAGGGGATTTCGCTGCGCGTGCTCGTGGTGCCGCCGACGACATTCGTGCGAAACACGGTCCGGCCTGCCAGCGCGTTGAGCAGCGACGACTTGCCGCTAGAGATGGTGCCGAAGGCGACGATCTCGAGTTGTTGTTCGTGTCGCTTGGCTTCGAGTTCTTCGATCGACTTGACGAGTTGAGCACGCAGTGCGGGCGAAATGCGACCGCCATCGGCGAACTCGCGGCCAGTGGCAAGGTTATCGGTGAATTCTTGCTGACGATCGGCGGCCGACATTTCGCTGGGGCTGAGGTTTCGCCTGGCGCGCTCCGAAGATTTCTGACGCGTATTCTTCCAAATGTGGAGCAGGATGGCGATGAGCAGCGTGGAAAGCAGCAACCCACCGAAGCCGACGACGAACAGGTAAACATACCCGGCCCAGGGGCTCAGTTCCTTTGCTTTGACGTAGCCATCGACCAGTTGGTGTGGCATGGTCCACAGGATGTAACCGACCACGGCAAGCACGATGACGAGGAAGATTCCAGTGCTGGTACGGTTTTCGGGCATGCGGCCATTATAAAGTAGAGGGGGAGAAGGGGAGAGTGGGGAATGAAGGGCGAGGGGGCAGGAGTGAGGAGTGAGGGATTAACGGGGAGGAAAAAGAGAGGGGGAGAGGGGGAGACAAGGAGAGTGGGAGACTCAACGATTTCGCGTGCGAAGTGGACAGCCAACACAACAGCAAAACTTACAATCGAACTCGGTACGCACCACAATCTCCTCCTCCCCCCTCTCCTTGTCTCCCCCTCTTCGATAAAACGGAGTTCGTCCCCCGTCTTCGAGTGCGTTCAACACGACCGAAAAGGAGCCCACCCCCATGAAAGCCGCTTATATCAAGCAAACAGGTCCACCGGAGAATATCATCGTCGGCGAATTTCCAACGCCATCGCCCACGGGGCGGCAAGTGCTGGTGCGCGTGGCGGCGGCGGCGCTGAACCCGGTCGATACGTATATTCGCGCGGGTGGCATTCCGATGGAGATTCCGCTGCCGTTTATTGTGGGCTGCGACCTGGCGGGCACGGTGGAGAGCGTGGGGCCCGAGTCGAAACGGTTCAAACAGGGCGACCGCGTGTGGGGTTCAAACCAGGGCTTGCTGGGGAGGCAAGGCACGTTTGCCGAGTATGCGTGCGTGGACGAGGAATGGCTGTATCCAACGCCGGACGATGTGAGCGATGACTGTGCGGCCGCCTGTGCGCTGGTGGGCATTACGTCTCACTTGGGGCTCGTGCGCGATGCGAAGCTAAAGGCGGGAGAAACGCTGTTCGTCAACGGCGGCACGGGCGGCGTGGGGTCGATGGTCGTGCAGATGGCGAAGGCGATCGGAGCACGCGTCATCACCACGGCCGGCACCGATGAGAAGGTGGCCGAGTGCTTGAAGCTTGGAGCGGACGAGGCGATCAACTACAAGACGCAAGACGTGGCTGCGCGAGTGAAGGAATTGGTGCCCGAAGGCGTCAATGTTTGGTGGGAAACATTGCGAGAACCGAATTTCGAAGTGACCGTGCCGCTGCTTTCGATGCGAGGTCGCATGATTCTGATGGCCGGTCGCGATGCGAAGCCGCCATTTCCCGTGGGACCGTTTTATGTGAAGGGGTGCCATCTATACGGCTTCGCGATGTTCAACGCCACGCCGGAGGAACAGCAGGCGGCGGCGGTGGACATTAACCGCTGGCTCAAGGAGGGCAAGCTCAAGTCGCGCATCGATCGCACAATGCCGCTGGAGGAAGCGGCCGTGGCTCACCGGTTGCAGGAAGAAAATACGGTCGGCAAAGCGGGCACGCTGGCGGGGAAGATACTGATCAAGCCGTGATGGTGATAAGAAGCATCGTTGCTGTTATGTGCAAGAGAAGGAGCACTGATCGGCGCAAATTTCCGCCAATGTTTTATCGCAAATTTCTGAGGCCCTTAAACCTGTATTCGTCGAGGCGATAACGAAGTCCGAGACGCATACTATATCATTAGCCAAATAAGTGGAAATGAGTGTCGATTAGCGTTCTAAGAACGGGATGGCATTTGGTATTCCTTGCTTATTTAATGATATAATGGCATCGTGAGCTTCGAATGAATACAAGGATTCCGAACATGAGTTTTACCGCCGTCTACATGAAAGTGCCAGAAGGATACATTGCTTTCGTCGAGGAGTTGCCAGGAGCCAATACTCAAGGGGCGACTTTGGAAGAAGCACGCGAGAACCTCAAAGAAGCAGTTACTTTGGTGCTCGAGGCCAACCGTGAGTTAGCGGAGAAGTCGTTAGCAGGACAAACTGTCACGCGAGAACCGTTCGAGTTGACGGCTTCATGAAGCGAGTTGACCTAATCCGACATCTCGAGTCTCACGGATGCTATTTACTGCGAGAAGGTGGTAGGCATTCGGTGTATGTGAATTCATCAACCAATAACACGTCTGCCGTTCCGAGGCATCGGGAGATCAACGACTTTCTCGTCAAGAGAATTTGCCGAGACCTTCAAGTGCCTAAGCCAACCTAAACCAGCCCCCAGCGTTTGCGCAGGTACCATTCGGTGCTGATGAGCGTGACGAAGATCAGGAAGAATGGCCAGGTGTCCCAGTAGGTGGTTTTGGCGATGACCTCCTCTTTTAGCTCGGGCTGCTTTTGGGCCAGTTGTTTAAGAAGGTCGGGCAGTTCTTCGGCGGCGAGCGGTTTGCCGCCGGCGGTTTTTGTCATTTCGGCGAGTTGGGCCATGAGCGAAGGCTCGGCCGCGGGCCGATCGAGTTCCAAATCCTGAGCCGGCACGAGGAAGCGAGCCTCGGCCGAGCCGAGCACATTCGCACCGTCTTTCGCCGTGACGGTAATTTTGTAGTCGCCCGGCTTATTGGTGTCGCGAAACGTGGCGGCCCAATCGTCTTGCGACTTCGTGGGACGCACGGGCAGCGTGGTGCCGTCTGGCGTGGTGATCGAGAGGTCGAACTGTGCCGTATCGACGTTCCCGCCTTGCTCGTTTTCAGCGCCGATTTCGAAATCGGCGCGTGTGCCGCGGGTAACGCGGCGATTCGCCAGCCGAATCCACACGCGGCCATCGGTTTGCTCATCCTTTTTGGCGAGCCAGAGTACGGCCTGCCGCCAGAAGCGGCGATGTGCTTCGCCGAAACCGCCCATCTGCCAACGCCAGGTCGAGTCGCCCGCAAAGGCGAGCACTCGGCCGTCGCCAGCTTGGCCGGCAACGAGCAGCGGGTGACGCTCGGCGTTGTCGACTTCGGCAAGAACTTGAGCGCTTGGTTTCAGCTCGTTGCGCGAAATACGGTTCGCGCCGTCGAGCGGCGGAAGGTCGGCCCAAGGCTGCACACCGGCTCGCTCGGTGAGCTGCATGATGGGGTGACGTTCGCCGAGCGGTGCCGCAGGTCTCATTTTCAAAGGGCCGACGAGATGTACGTCGGTACGCGGCGGTTCGTTGAAGTTTTGCCGCTGGGCCGGGCCAATGTTGATGGGAAGCACATTCGCAAGCGGCGACTCGCGGTAGCCTCCTGGGCCGAAGCTGTGGTAACCGCCGATCATCAGCAGGCCCGCTCCTTGACGAACACGCTCGGCGAGCGCGTTCCAACTGGCCGCGTTGAGGCCTTTAACGTCTACGTCGTCGAGGATAATCACGTCGGGCTTGGCGTCGCGAATGGCATCGACGAGGTTGGCATCCGGCGGGCTGTAGTTGATGAGCCGCCGCTCGACGACGATATCCGGCGACTGCGCTAGCGAAGCACGAACGAACCGTTGTTCCTGTCCCGGTGCGCCGCCGATGCGTTTCGTTCCCACCAAGTAAAGCACATTGATTCCGCCAGGGCGGACATTGAGGAACGTGCTGACTTCGTTGTTCGTGGTGACAAGCTCACCCTCTCGCGGTTCCACGCGAAGCGTGACTCGGAACTCGCCCGTGGTGCGCGGCGTGTGGCGGAGTGCGATCGGCATCGAGGAACCCTCGGGGCCGATATCGATGAGGGTCGTATCGACGACTTCCATCTCGCCGTTGTTTTCCCACAGCAACTGGACTTTGGCTTTTTCGTTGGCGTATCCGTGGGCGGTAAGGCGTCCCCGGACTTCGACGGGCGTTTCGGCAAACACGGTTTCATTCGTTACGAGGTCGTCGACGGCCAAGTCGGAGCGTTCGCTGCCGCCGCTTTTACCGAAGGTGAACGTGTAGAGCGGAATGTTTTCGGCCGCGAGCCGACGGGCCGCGAGTTGCGGGGCGAGGTCGTTGGGCGGCGTAGCGCGTTGCGCGCCGTCGCTCATCAGGAGCATAGCCAGGACTCGACCGCTGGCGGCGCGGTCGAGCGTATCGGCCAGTGCTGCGCCTAACGGGCTTTGCTCGCCGTTCGGAACGGCTTCGAGCGCGAGTCGGCCGTTGTGGAGTTCAACCGGATGGGTAACGCCACTACGTTTGGGCGATTCGGGCGAATCGCTGGAGGAAGCGCTGCTGAACGTGTACGCGGCGATGTCCCATTTTTTGTCGAGCGATGCCAAGTCGTTGGCCGAGGCATCGAGCAGCATGCGCATCGCATCCCAACGGGGGCGGTCGCCGAGCGAGTCGGCCACTTGCATACTGCGAGAATCGTCCATGAGAAGAACGAGCGACGCCGGCACCGGTTCGGTTTTGGTGTAGACCAGCGTGGGGCGAAGCATGGCGAAGAGCGCGAGCAGCACCACGGCCAGGCGCAGGCCGACAAGACTCAACCATTTGCGCGGCGACAACTGCACGTGGCGTGGCCGCACCCACAGCAGCGCGATTAGCACCACGGCAACGCCGATGACGAGCGGCAAGCTGGCAACAGGATGGAAGCGAAGCTCGGTCATGTGAGCGCGGGAGTTTTCGCCTCGCGGCTATCGTCGGTCGTTGTCGGGGTGGATAGCAATTCTTTCGGCGACGGCGGTCCGACGGCAGGCGAACCACTGTAGAAACGGTTCGCCAGCAATCCCTCGGCCGCCAGAATGAGCGCGAGAATGAGGATGAGCACGGGAAAAAGCTCTTGCCCCGTGCGAGCCAGCCCGACCCGCACTTCGATTTCGTCGCGCGTGCGTGCAATACGAGCCCGGCTTTCGCCAAGAGATTCGATCAGCTCGGTAGCATCCACGCGAACCAGTTGCGAAAGGTCGGCCGGCATGTTGACGCTGAATCCGCGGTCGAAGGCGGATTGGTTGCCGCCCGCGCGAAGCCGATAATTGCCGAGCAACTCGGTGGAAGCGATCGAGATATCGGTTTGGCCGGGCGTGATGGGTTGGCGTAGCGCGCTACCGTCGGGCATTTGCAACACGTAGTTGGTAATTTTTTCCTCCGGCGCGATCGGTAGCACTACGGTTTGGCCGGCGAAGTAGTTGAGTCGCGTATCGCTCGAGGCGGTGAGGTAGTCGACAATGCTGTTCGCTAAAGCAAGGAATGGCCACGGATCGTTGCCGGTCGGAAGCAGGTTCCAAGGATCGTCAAACGCCGCGTCTGAGACGGGCGTGGTGAGCATCAGCACGCGGCCGACACCCGTTTGCCACTCGACGAGCGCCGGCTTGCCGTTGGCGAACGACGCAACCACGTTCACCGTGGCCTCGGAAGGTTCGAGCTCCCAGTATTTGAATACGGGGAATTCGGACCAGGGAACGTCGGCAAGATCGCGCAACTCGCCCAAAGCCGGGTGTTCGTTGGCGACAGGGCGTAAGTAAGTGGTGTCGCGCGATTGCCATCGCAACTTTGCAGGCAACAGTGCTTGTGCGCCCGCTTCATTCATGGGGTCGCGTCGCGCGTTTCGCCCCAGGAACACGCCGACACCGCCGCCTTGTTGGGCAAAGTCAACGAGCGCCTGCCACGAAGCGGCAGGCAAGGGCGGCGGATCGACCACGCAGATGGCCGCGTAATCGGTCAACGGTCGCGATTCGAGGCCGGTGAATGTGGCTACGTCGCATTGAAACCGTGTTTGCACATTGCCGGTGACCGACGACGGGGCCAGAGCTTCGCGTAGGAATAACGTCGATTTTTCATTTTCACCGAGCAATAGCACTTTGGTGGACGGTTGAACGTCGACCGTAAAGTATCGCACGTCGTCGCTGGGCAGCGGATCGCCGGCCGAGATACGGACAAAGCCCTGATGCACGCCCAGGCCGAGACCGGCGAGAGAAAACTCGATCGGCGAGGTTTGGCCTTCGCTAAGCGTAACGATTTGTTGGCCGCGCTTTTCGGGCGTGTTCGCAGTGTTGGTGACGTAAAGTTCGACAATGCGTTCCTGGCTATTAGTGGCCTTCGAAGGCGCGGTGCCCAACGTGGTCACGTCGGTATCGAGGCGAAGAACGCCGCCGGGAGCAAGCCGCTCGCCCGATAATCGCAATTCGCCGAGCCCCACATTGTGCGGTCGTTCGACGCCGACATCGATGAGGTACACATTCGTGCCGGGGAGCGCATCGAGTTGGCTGGCAAGCTGCGAGCGGGTGTCGTCACCCCAGGCTTCGGTCGAGAGATCGGTGAAAACGTAGATTTCGCCTCGGTAGTCGCGCTTGTCTTCAAGCCAACGCGTGGCATCACGCAAGGCGTCGGCCATGGGGCGAACGTCGGCAGACGGGGTAAGTCGTTCTACGCGTAACTCGGCGGCAGAGCGGTCGATATCCTGGCCTCGCTGGCTGCCGGCCCGATCGACCACCGTGATCGGATTCGAGGAAGGAATCTGAGCCAAGAGCCACTCGGCAAGTTCCTTGGCCTGGTCGAGCCGCGATTCGTTGCTCTTTTCATATTGCATTCGAAGCGAATTATCGAACACAAACGCGGCAGCCACCGGGGCGTCTTCTTTCCCGCTCGCGCCGGAGCCACGTAAGGTTGGGCGAGCCAGTGCCAAGGCCAGCAGGGCGATGACCGCGCATCGCAGTGCCAGTAGCAGCCAATGCCGCAGTTGCAGGCGATGCTGATTCAGGTTACGCCGTTGCTGCACGAAACGCAGCGCGGGGAACACCAGCTTCTGCGTTTCGCGCCGCATGATGAGATGCAGCACGATCGGAACCGCGACAAGCGCGGCACCCGCGAGCAAAGCTGGTGTGATGAAGGACATGGTCAGAGGTTAGACGTTAGAAGTCAGAGATTAGAGAGAACAAAACTGTAGCTGGCCTCTGTGAGGCCGGCTCCTGGGAGGTTTCAAATTACGATGGGCGGCTGAAAACAGTAACTTCGAATCAAAATGCACTAAGTGATAACTCAGAAATGACTTCGTCAGATGGGATTCACCACAGAGGGCACAGAGAGGATTAGGATTCAGGATAGTGGATGCAGGGAAGAGGGGTATCCTACTGAATGCCTTGGCCCTGTTCCCCGCATCCACCATCCTGAATCCTACAAATCCTTCTCCTTGCTCCACGCTCCCTGCTTCATCCTCTGTGTTCTCGGTGCCTCTGTGGTTATTCTGAAAATCGGGATGTTATTATTGAGGCGTTTTTACGCTCGTGATTGACGGGTGATGAGGTACTCGGTGAGTGCTCGGTCGAATGGCATGCTGGTGTCGAGGGCTACATAGTCGATGCCACTTTGGAAGCATTCGCGACGGTAGGTTTCTCGAAACTGCTCGATTTCTTGCAAGTAATCGTTGCGGTAACTATCGGCATCCACTTCGAGCGTGGCCGTCGTTTCGGGGTCTTCAAGTTCCACGAGCCCGGAAAAGGGAAACGCGACCTCCGCTTCGTCGAGGATGTGAAACAGGATCACGTCGTTGCCGCCGTGGCGGAGTTGCCGCAACGCGGGGATGACCGTTTCGGGATCCGCCAGCAGGTCGCTGAACACCATCACTAGGCTGGCGTGCTTGATCATAGCGGCAAGCTGCGCGAGGCTGCGGCCCACGTCCGTCGTGCCGGCCGGCTTGAGCTTGGCCAGTAGCGAAAGAATGTTGCCGATTTGTTGCCGCTTGCTTTTCGGCGGCAGAAAGTTGTTGATACGTTCGGTGAACGTGACGACGCCCACCGGGTCGTTCTGGTGGATCATCATGTAAGCCAACGCCGCGGCAAGCGAAATGGCATAGTCGAGCTTCGTAAGCTCCTGGCGATAGGTGTAGCCCATCGACTCGCTGAGATCCATCGCAAGGTAGCCGGTGATGTTTGTTTCGGCTTCGAACTTTTTGACGTAATACTTATCGGTCTTCGCGAACACGAGCCAGTCGATGTCGTGCGGATCATCGCCGGGCGTGTACTTGCGATGCTCGCTGAACTCGACCGAAAAACCATGGTAGGGACTGGCGTGCATCCCTTGCAGAAAGCCTTTGACGATGAACTGAGCGCGCAAGTCGAGCCGAGCAATTTGTCGAATGACTTCAGGCTTAAGGTACTTCTCGGCGGTCGACATGGATGGGAGGATGCAGGATAGGGGATGCGGGGTGTAAGGGGAATCGAATGGCTTGTCCCTGCCCCCCCTGCATCCCGCATCCTCCATCCTTACTTAGTAAACTTCGGAATCTCAGGCATCGGAATGTCCTTCAACAAGCGCATGATAACATCTTCAGTCGTCATGCCCTCGGCTTGCGCTTGGAAGTTCGTGGCGATGCGGTGACGCAGTACGGGGATGGCGACACGCTGCACGTCTTCGATGCTCACGCTGAATCGCCCGTCCATGGCGGCGACGGCTTTGCCGCCGTGAATAAGGAATTGCCCGGCCCGGGGACCAGCGCCCCAGTCCACGAGCTCTTGCACGAACTTCGGGGCCGAGGCGTCTTTCGGACGAGTCGCGCGAATGAGCGCGGCGGCATACTTGATGATGTGCTCGCTCACCGCGACCGAGCTGACGAGCTTTTGTAGGTTCAAGATGGCGCGCTCGCTGAGCACCTTATTGATTTCCGGTTTTTCACCACGTGTGGTCGAGGCAAGAATTTGTTCCTCTTCTTCGAGCGAAGGGTAATCGACCTTGATGTTGAACATGAACCGGTCGAGCTGCGCTTCGGGCAGCGGGTACGTGCCTTCCTGCTCGATCGGGTTCTGCGTGGCGATCGTGAAAAACGGGTTTGGCAGTTTGTAGGTCGTTTGCCCGGCGGTCACTTCGCGTTCCTGCATCGCCTGCAGCAACGCGGCCTGCGTTTTAGGCGGCGTGCGGTTGATTTCGTCGGCCAGCAAAATGTTGGTGAAGATTGGACCTTCCACGAAGCGGAACTGCCGGCGGCCGTCGCCATCTTCCTCGAGCACCGTGGTGCCCGTGATGTCCGACGGCATGAGGTCGGGCGTGAACTGAATGCGCTTGAACTGCAAATCGAGAATCTGGGCCAGCGTGCTCACGATGAGCGTTTTCGCCAGGCCGGGCACACCGACGAGCAGGCAGTGGCCGCGCGTGAAGATGGCCGCAAAAATTTGTTCGATGACGCCATCCTGGCCAATGATGACCTTTTGCAGCTCGCGCTGCATGAGAAGGCGATGCTGACGAAACTCTTGCAGCACATCGCCCAAACTACGCGTTTTGCTGGGCGGGTTCGGGGGAGTTGAGGTAGACATGCAAATGGTCCGTTGTCCGTAGTCCGTTGCGTCGTGATGGGGGCTCGTGAGGGTTCCGCGACGTTCGCCTGCTCCACAAGGTTTGTTCGCAGCGCAGCCGGCCTCCCGCTGGTCGGCCCAGAGTCTTCGCCACGTAACCGTCAATAGACCGAAACGCTGACGTCGGCCGTCACGGACAACGGACGACTACCAGCCGTCGATCGCAATTCTATAAGTCGCCCAGAGTATGGACAATCGTGAGCAACTCGATTGTTGCTTACGCAACTGCTTAAACGTAAACTACTTACAAGAGGCAGGACACATCGATGGTGAAGGGATGCCGAGGACTTTTCAACGCAGGCTGTTGCCGCTGGCGATCGTAATGATCGTAGCGGTTCTAGGACCCCGTCGGGCGCTTTCGCAGCCCGCAGCAGGACAGCCTGTCGACGCTGCCCAAGTGCTTTCGGCGATCGATCGTGGGGTTGCCTATCTTAAACGCGAGCAATCGCCGCGCGGTTTTTGGGAAGACATGACCGGCTACGAGGGGGGAATCACCTCGCTTTGCACGCTGGCCCTGTTGAATTCGGGCGTCAGGGCCGATGATCCGGTCGTGTCCAAAGCATTGACCGCGCTTCGCGGAATGAAGCCCGAGAAAACCTATACGGTCGCTCTGCAAACGATGGTGTTTTGCGCCGCCGAGCCACGGCGCGACATGCTGCTCATCCGCCGCAACGTGACGTGGCTGGAACGCAATCAAATCAAAGATGCTAAAGACGGTAGAAAGGGCGCATGGTCGTATCCCGGGCCGGGCGGCGACAACAGCAACACGCAATTCGCGGTTCTCGCGCTATCCGATGCACAGCGCGCAGGCATCGAAGTATCGCGGAAAACTTGGGAGCTGTCGGAAGAGTATTGGCGCACCACCCAAAACGCCGATGGCTCGTGGGGCTACGTGCCGGGCGAGGTTGGCAACGGCAGCATGACGTGCGCCGGCATCGGCGGCCTTGCCATTTGTCGCGCCGCGCTCGCCTCAGGCGATGCATCCGTTCAAAACGGACGCGCCATCTGCTGCCAGCCCCATAATGAAGACGATGCGCTCGACCGCGGCATTCAGTGGTTAGCGGATCGCTTCTCGGTGGAGCGCAACCCGAGGCCCGCCGGCAGCGGTCAGCCCGTGTTGTATTACTACCTCTACGGGCTCGAACGCGCTGGCCGTCTCACCGCAAGGCGATTTATCGGCGATCACGATTGGTATCGCGAAGGGGCCGAGGTGCTCGTCCGCGAGCAGGATTCGTTATCCCACTTCTGGAAGGGAAGCTGGTACGCCGAGCGTAAACCGCAGATCAGCACCGCCATGGCGCTGCTGTTTCTGTCGAAAGGGCGTCGGCCCATCGTCATGGCGAAGCTCAAATATGGCGAAGGCCACGAGTGGAACCGCCACCGCCGCGACGCGGCCCATCTCACCGCCTACACCGAGGAAGCCTGGGAACTCGGCCTCACCTGGCAGGTATTGGACCCGACGAACGCCACGGTGGAAGACTTGTTGCAAGCGCCGGTGCTCTACATCAGCGGCAGCGATGCGCCCGTGTTGATACCGCACGCGAAAAAGCTGCGCGATTACGTCGATCGTGGCGGCTTCATTTTTGCCGAGGCATGTTGCGACGATTCCAAGGCGTTCGACGTCGGCTTTCGCCAGTTGATGGCGGCCGTCTTTCCCGAGTCGGAGTATCAACTCCAGCGCATCACTCCAGGACACCCCATCTGGCGCATGCAAGAGATCGTGCGACCCGAGTCGCCGTACGTGGGGCACCTCTGGGGCGTCGAATACGGATGCCGAACTTGCGTCATGTACTCCGACCGCGATCTTTCCTGCTATTGGGAACTCGCGCAGCCGGGCCAGTGGAGCCGGTATGCCGAACCTGCCAAGCAGCACATTGCCGATGCCTTGGCCATCGGCGTGAACGTGCTGACCTACGCCACGAATCGCGAACCCAAAGGCAAGGAGCAGGCATTCATAACTCTAGAAGAAGATGACCTCGACTCAAAGCCAGGCGCGCGCGGCGTGATTGAAATCGCCAAGCTCAGCCACGGCGGTGGCTGCAACGATGCACCGGGAGCCTTGCTGAACCTGTTGCATACCGCCTCGCAAGGAGAAGCGCGATTGCCGGTTCGTGCCGCACCAGGTCTCATCAACATCTCGAACGAAAATCTGTTTCGCTATCACCTCGTGTTCATGCACGGCCGGCACGACTTCCGGCTCACAGACGCCGAACGCAAGCAACTGCGCGAGTATTTGAACCGTGGCGGAACACTGCTGGCAGATGCCATCTGTGCGAGCCCTTCATTTACGGCCGCGTTCCGGCGTGAGCTGGCGGCGGCAATCCCTGAGGCTTCTATTCAGCGCATTCCTCCCGATGACCCCATCTTCACCACCGAGAACGGCGGTTACGATATCCGCCGCGTGTCGCTTCGCGATCCGCAAGCCGCCGATGCCGCGGGGCCTGTGGCAGCACGAGTTCGCAAAGTCGAGCCGCAGTTAGAGGGCATTCGCATCGACGGCCGATGGGCTGTGATCTTTTCGCCGTTCGATATCAGTTGCGCGCTCGAAAGCCACGAGGCGGTCGGCTGCCGGGGTTACACTCAAGAGGACGCGGCAAGAATCGGTCTGAACGTGCTGCTCTATTCACTCAATCAATGACGGCAATGCTGGCATGATTTTAGCGATTGCCGCAAATCACTCACCCAGTGAGCCGGGGCGTCCCCGCCCCCGACGACACGGAGAACCTATTTTTGCGAGTCATACCCGCATCACCACCCCGTCATTCCTGCGCAGAAATTGAGATAGGTCGAGCAGCGTGCAACCAATCTGCGAACATCTGTGTCATCTGTGGACAGAAACTCTACCTTCACCCCACAACCAACCAATCCTAAATCAGCTAGCATTAGCGTCGATCAGTGTTCCTCACCTCGTGCCATCATTGCAAGAACCGATGGCCATAGACCTCCAAGCATCTCCGCGGGAAATCTCAACCCGCAATTGACCGTTTCGCCGCCACGCTCTTATAATCCGCCGCATTTTTGACTACACACTTTTCGTAATTGCCGTCCGCATTTCGCGCTGCGAAGTGTGGCAGACAACCCGGTACGTATCGGCGCGGTTGGCGCAATGCGTGCAATAACTTTTCGCCTGGCAAGGATGCCGGTCTGATCTCGTCGTTCATAAAACGTTCGAATTGCGCGCGCCATTGTGCGTCGCAACGAGTAAGGTGCGCATGGCATGCGCGCCGCGCTCGAACTGCGCTCTGGTGCACCGTCGCTTGCGCTCTTGCGTTTGCAAGTTGCGCCATGCCGACGCTCGCGCAGTCGCAACCGTCGCCACCACCCGCTACGGCGCAAGTCGTGCCGCTGCCCCCGGTGCAATCCGAATCGGCACCTGTGCAACAGGCTCCTGTGCAATCGCTGCCGATGCCCGGCGATCCGTTCGACTCCACGGTAACTCGATTGCCAAAAACCGAGCCGGTCGTGCGTCAGGCGCAACTCGGCCTGCCGCCGTTCAGCCCGTATCCGACCACGGTGCCGCCGCCAGAATCGTTGGTTCCGACCGCGCCGCCGGGGCAAACGCAGTTTCGCAGCATCAAGATTTCTCCCCGCGCCGCGGGGCTCGGCCCCAACGCGCGTACCGTCACCTCGCCAACCGGCGAAAACGTGGCCGTCATCGACGGCGGCGTAAATATCGTGATTCAAGGCCTCACGATGGAAGGCGTTCCAGACTTATTCGGACCGATCGGCGACGTCGATATCGAAACCGACCGCGCCGTCATCTGGGGCCTGCCTTCGCTTAGCGAACTTGGTGGCACCCAACCGGCCAATATGCCGCTCGAAATCTACATGGAGGGCAACATCGTGGTCCGGCAGGGAGACCGCACGATGTTTGCCGACCGAATGTTCTATGATGTGCGACAACAGCGAGGCACGCTCCTCAATGCCGAACTGCTCACCCCTGTGCCGCGAATCGACGATTACCAATACGTGGGGCTCGTGCGCTTGCGGGCCGCCGCGATCCAGCAATTAGATCAACAACGGTTCGTAGCGCAGAACGGTTTAGTAACAAGCAGCCGACTCGAAGAGCCAAGCTATGCGTTGACTGCCGACACGATTACGTTCGAGGATTCGCAGCGACCAGCCATCAACCCCACGACGGGGGCTCCGATTCTCGATCCCATCACCGGGAAGCCCGTGGTGGATCATCGGCGGCAAGCCCAAAGCAGCAACAACTTCGTGTATGTCGGCAGCGTGCCCGTGTTCTATTGGCCCACGTTCACGACCGATCTACGAAGACCAAGCTACTTCGTCGATAACGTGCGAGTAGGGAACGACTCGATCTTTGGCTTCCAGGCATTGCTCGAGTTCGACGCTTTCCAAATTTTTGGCATGGATCCCGTGGATGGCGTCGAGTGGGATCTCAACCTCGACGTGCTCACCAAGCGCGGCGTCGGATTCGGCACGAGCGTCGACTACAATCGCGGTGAATTCTTCGGCCTCACGGGACCGGCAAACGGCCATTTCGACGCCTGGGGTATCAGTGACGACGGCCACGATAACCTGGGCCTCGATCGGCGCGACATCATTCCCGAAGAAAGCTTCCGCGGCCGCGTGTTCTGGAATCACAGGCAGCACCTGTCTGGCGGGCTACTCGACGATTGGGTCGTGCAGGCCGAAACAGGCCTCATCAGCGATCGTACCTTCCTCGAACAATACTACGAGGATGAATGGGAGCAAATGCGCGACCCCGTGACCGGCGTTCGCATCAAACGCACCTACGAGAATCAATCGTTCTCGATCGAAGCCAACGGCCGCGTCAACGATTTCTTTACGCAAACTCAATGGCTGCCGCGGCTCGACCACAATTGGATCGGTCAGCCGTTGTTCGGCGATACCGTGACCTGGTTCGAACATTCGACCGCCGCGTATGCCAACATCGGCATCGCCTCGGAGCCGAATACGGCACAACTAGCGTCGATATTTGAACGCATGCCCTGGGAAGAAGACGCGCTGGGCAACCCCATCAGCGGCAAAGGCGAACGATTCACCACTCGCCAGGAACTCGATTTACCGATCGACCTCGCGCCGTTCAAAGTGGTGCCGTTCGTATTGGGCGAACTGTATCATGCGGGGGAAAATATCAATGCCGACGACATCCAACGCGCTTACGTGCATACCGGCGTCCGGGCCAGCATTCCGTTTTGGTACGTCGATCCCTCGATTCGCGACGCGCTATTCAACCTCAACGGGCTTGCCCACAAAGTCGTGTTCGATGCCGAGGCATCCTACACCGATTCCACGCAAGACCTCAACGAATTCCCGCTCTACGATCCGATCGACGACGTGGCGTTCTTGGAAATGCGCCGCCGGTTGTTCTTCGATCCGTTCGGCGGCGACCTGGCCGGTACGTACTACATTCCTGGCGTTCCGTCGTTCATCAACGCCAAGTTCGATCCACGGTTCTACGCATTACGCTCGGGCCTGCAAGGTTGGGTCACGTCCCCCACCAGCGAAATCGCCGACGACCTCACGGCCGTTCGCATGGGAATGCGTCATCGCTTGCAAACCAAGCGCGGGCCGATCGAAGCGCCACGCATCATCGACTGGGTTACCTTCGACACCAACGCCACTTGGTTCCCCGACGACACTCGCGATAACTTCGGCGAGCCGTTCGGCATGATCGACTACGACCTGCGCTGGCACCTGGGCGATCGATTCTCGATTCTCAGCGACGGTGCCGCCGAAACATTCGGCGACGGCCTCCGCACTGCGTCGTTGGGCGTGGGAATGACTCGCCCCGGCAGCGCCAACGCCTACTTGGGCGTCCGCACTTTCGGCGGCCTGATCGAATCGAACGTCGTGAACGCCACGGTCAACTACCGTACTGGCCCCAAGTGGATCGCCTCGGCCGCCGCATCGTTCGAAATCGGCGGCAGCGGCAACAACAGCCAATCGATCGGCTTCACCCGCATCGGCGAATCGCTCAACGTGGGCCTCACCGGCAGCTACGACCAATCCAAAGACAACATCGGCGTCGGCCTTTTGGTCGAACCACGCATCCTCCCCAACTCGCAACTCTCCCGCCGCACCGGCATCGAAGTGCTACCCGCGGGAGCGTACTTCTTGGAGTAGCGAAGTCGTAAGTCGTAAGGCATTGGTCGTTAGTCGTTAGTCGTTAATGCCGACCTCATTTCATCGCTTGCGGCTTAGCGCAAACCCTCCAATCGCACCACCCACACCCCATTTAGCCCCCGGTCAATGACCGGGGGCTGGGCCGCATGCTTTAACCTTTCTTCCGGGCATAGGCATGCTTACCCGCTAGCGAGTGCAAGCCCGCCACTCAGCAAATGAACATGGACAGAACATCAAAGCAACTGCTCCAATTCACCCACGAGCCGTTCGAAATACGCCAGTGCCGTATCCACCGGCTCGGGCTTGGCCATGTCCACACCCGCGTCTTGCAGCAGTTCCAGTGGCCACTTCGAGCAACCGCCTTTGAGAAACGACAAGTAATCGTTCAGCTCGCGTGGGCCTCCGTTGAGCACACGTTCGCTGAGCGCAATCGCGGCCGATAGCCCCGTCGCGTACTTGTAAACGTAGAACGCGCTGTAGAAATGCGGGATTCGCAGACATTCGAGCTTCAGGTCTTCGTCGATCACGAAGTCGGGGCCAAAGTAGTCATCGAGCAATTTGCCGTACTCGGTTTTTAGCGTTTCCACCGTGAGCGGCTCGCCCGCTTCGACAAGTGCGTGCGAAATTTTCTCGAACTCGGCAAACATTGTTTGACGAATGATCGTGCCGCGAATAGCGTCGATTTCGCGGTTCACCAGGTAAGCCCGCTCGGCCTCGGTTTTCGCGCGGTCCATCAGCAGTCGGCTGAGCAGTTGCTCGTTGAACGTGCTGGCCACCTCGGCCACGAAAATCGTGTAGTTGTACGATTCATAAGGCTGATACTTCGCCGAATAGTGGCTGTGCATCGAGTGGCCCGCCTCGTGAGCCAACGTGAACACATGGTCGAGCACATCGGGCTGGTAGTTCATGAGAATATACGGCCAGCCATCGAACGAGCCCGAGCTAAACGCTCCGCTGCGCTTGCCCTGGTTCGGGAAACGATCGCACCAGCGACCCTGGAGCCCCTTGGCAAGCACGCTGCAATACTCGTCGCCCATCGGCGCGAGCGATTTTACCACCACGTCCACAGCCTGCTTCCACGTATGGCGCGTGTCGAGGTCGCTCAAAATCGGAACATAGGTGTCGTAATGATGAAGATCCTTGAGCCGCATTTTGCGACGTCGCAACTCGAAATACCGATAAACGGCCGGCAATTTGCCGCGCACCGCCGCAATGAGATTGTCGTACACGGCCACCGGCACGTTGTCGTGAAACAGCGAAGCCTCCCGCGCGCTGGAGTAATTGCGAGCCTTCGCGTAGTACACATCCTTTTGCACCGAACTCGAATACGAGGCCGCGAGAGAATTCTCATGGGCTTTATATTGCTCATAGTATTGATGAAACGCGCGCTTGCGCACGGCCCGGCTCGGCGAACGCAGAAAACTGCTGAACGAGGAGTGCGAAAGTTCCACCGACTCGCCTTTTTCGTTCTTGCACATGCCGAATTTCATGTCGGCATCGGTGAGTTGCCGGAAAATGCGGCTCGCGGCCCCAGCCATTTCGCCTTGCATGGCCAGAAGCTTTTCTTCCTTCTCGCCGAGCGTGTGTGGCTTGTAGCGAATCAGTCGCTCGAGTTGCTGCCGAAAACGCTGCAACGGCTTTGCTTCAACGTACTCCTTGAGCGTTTTAGCCGAGAGCGAAAGGATCTCCGGGCGGATGAAGCTGGCCGCTTCGCCGGCGCGCGTGGCCGCGCTTTCGTAGCGACCCATCATGCGCTGGTAATCGCTCGCGGCCATGTCCTCGGCAGTCTTCAGATGGGCGTAGGTGCCGAGTCGCTCCGCCTCGCGGTCGAAATTGCTGTCGAATACCAGGCACTTGGCCAGCGCTGCCGCGCCATCGCCGAGCGTGCCACGAAACTTTTCGTACTGCGGAATGCGAGCTTCCCAAACCGCGAAGGCGCGTTCCCAGTCGGCATCGCTTTCGAACAAGCTGCTCAAATCCCATGTGTCTTCAGTTTTAACCTGGCTACGAGTCGGCAGCTTTTTCGTTTTCGGTTTCGAGGGCTTGGCTTTTGTGGTGGACATAGCGTGAAGGTGTAAGGCTTAAGTCGTAAGTAGTAAGGAAGGCACACATAGCAAGAGAAGTAGCTTACAACGGACAACGGACAACGGACAACGGACGTATGCAATCATCCGCAAGAGAAAATCGAAACGGCAGCCAGAAGTTTGGGGCCGCGAAGCCGCGTTACCAACGAAACAGCGCGGTGCCCCAGGCCAGTCCGCCGCCGAAGCCGCACATCAGGAGCAAGTCGTTGCGGTTGAACCGCCCGGCGCGGAGCGATTCGTCGAGCGCAATCGGAACGCTGCCGGCAGATGTGTTGCCGTAGCGATCGATGTGCGTTTCCACGCGGCTGCGGTCGATGGCCAGCGCATCCGCGGCCGCATCGAGAATGCGTATGTTCGCCTGATGGAGCAGCCACAGATTGACATCCGACGTTTGGCAGTTGGCCGCTTCGAGAACTTGGCGTGTGGAATCTTCGAGCAACCGCACGGCCCATTTGAACACGGGCCGGCCGTCCATTTTGACGAACCATTCACCGGGATCGACGGATGCGCCGTTGAGCGGTGTTCGCGACCCGCCGCTGAGCCGCACGAGCAGTTGTTCGCCCGAGCCATCGGCACCAAGCGTGTAAGAAACCAACCCCTGTTCCTTGCTGCCGGCAGTGAGAATGACCGCCCCGGCACCGTCGCCGAACAGTGGGAATGTTTTTTTGTCGTCGGGATTCATCACCCGGCTGTTGGTGTCGGCACCAATGACCAGCGCGTACTTGCTGGAGCCGGTGGCGACGAACTGCATACCGGTGACGAGGGCGTACATGAAGCCCGCGCAGGCGGCGGAAACATCCATCGCCGCGCAGTTGAGCTTGAGCCGATCTTGCACGGCCGCCGCGGTGGCCGGCAGCAAAAAGTCGGGCGACAGCGTGGCCAGCACGAGCAGGTCGATTTCGCTGCGATCGATACCAGCAGCCGCGATGGCCCGTTCAGCCGCGGCAACGGCCATGTCGCTCGTCGACATACCGGCCGGTGCGTGGCGACGTTCGCGAATGCCTGTGCGTTGAATGATCCACTCGGCGTCGCAACCCAGCGAAGCCAGCGCTTCGTTGGTGACGACGTTATCGGGCACGAAGCTGCCGGTGCCGACGATTTGAACACCAGTGAGCTGCCGCAACGGGGAGCGGGTAGGAGTTAGTAGTTCGGCGGCGTCACTCATGGATCCATCAACCTCTGGCGAATATGCCAGATTAAGCCGCTTAGACAATTTGGGCAAGGCCGGTGCATGTTGCCTTGGAGGAGCATAAATTGCGAACGTTAGAAGGTCCTTTGGCCCGCAGGTCGAATTTCGCTTCCTTTTCGGCCAGTCAGCTTGTCGCCCAATGCGGATCGAGCTTTTTCAGCTTCGTTTTGCAATCGCTCGACGATTTCTGGATGGTCGGCTTTTACGTCGGTCGTTTCGCCTGGGTCGCTTTTGAGATCGTAGAGTGCGAGCTCGGTCTGCATTTGCTCGTAGGGTTGAGGCCGCCCATCGCGGCCACCCGGCCTGCCGTTCAAGCTGCGATACGCGTGAGGAAACACGAGCTTCCACTGGCGATCGCGAACGGCACGAAGCTCGTTTGTGTAGTAACACCAGAACGCTTCGTGAGGACTTTGAACGCCGGCTTCGCCGCTCATCAGAGGCCAAATGTTCTTGCCGTCGATGATGCGATCTGTAGGAACCTTGCCTCCGATAAGATGCGCGACTGTGGGTAACAGATCGATGGTGCATGCGAACTCGTCGCATTTTGTGTCGGCCGGGATTTTACCGGGCCACCACATGACGCACGGTTCGCGGTAACCGCCTTCCCACATGGTGCCTTTGCCTTCGCGCAGCGGTCCGGCTGAGCCGGCGTGGTTGCCGTAGCTGAGCCAAGGGCCGTTGTCGGCGGTGAAGATGACGAGTGTGTCTTTTTCTAAGCCATTGTTCTTGATGGCGTCGAGAATCTGGCCGACCGACCAATCGACTTCCATCATGACATCGCCAAACAAGCCGACACCGCTCTTGCCTTCGAATTCTTTCGAAACGTGGAGCGGCACATGGACCATCGTGTGAGGCACGTACAGGAAGAACGGTCGCGACTTGTTGCGGTTGATAAAATCAACCGCGTGCTCAGTGTAGCTTTTTGTGAGTTGGCGCTGATCGTCGCCGTCCACCGCCGGATCGATGATTTCGTTGTTGCGAATGAGTGGCAACTCGGGAAACTTCTGCTTGAATCGCGCTCGCTCCGGAGAGGAAGCTCCCTCAGGGTGCCGTGGCCACATGTCGTTCGAATAGGGCAGGCCATAGTATTCGTCGAAACCATGTTGCAGCGGTAGAAATTCTTTGTGATGGCCTAAATGCCACTTTCCGAAAATGGCCGTTGCATAGCCTTTCTCTTTGCACACTTCTCCTAGCGTGGTTTCATCGGCGTGGATGCCGTGGTCAGTGTTTGGATTGAGTGCTCCGAGAATGCTGACACGTTCTGGATAGCAGCCTGTCATTAGCGCGGCTCACGACGCGGAGCATACAGCCGTGGCCGAGTGGAAGTCGGTGAAGATGCGTCCTTCGTGGGCCATACGATCGAGGTTCGGCGTTTTGTATGCGGTCGCGCCAAAAGGGCCGATGTCGGCATAGCCTAAGTCATCGATGAAGATGATGACGACGTTCGGGGGGCGCTTTTCAGAGGAGTCGTTTGTTTCGCTCGCCGCGAAACTTTGGAGTGCCGTCAATAACACAATACCGAAAAACACCGCTGCGAAAACATTCCGCCAGAGAGAATTATTCATGGTGAGAAAACCTTGATTGAGACCAACCGAAGCCATGGAACCATTGTAACCGAAGCGGTAGACACAGGGGCAGGGAGTGACAATGTAGACATCTCGCTCCGCGAGATGAAATCCGGTCCGGCTAAGCCGCCTTAGCAAGGCGCTCGTAGAGCCACGCGCCGCGGAGTTTACCTACCGATTGAACGGCTCCCATTTCGCGCAGGCAGTAGGCCATGCGTTGGGCGATCCATCGTTCGACGCCCAGGCTTTCGGCGAGGTGACCTGTGTGGAAAGGGCAGGGAAGTGTTGTAGGGAGGAGCTGGCAGAGGTCGGCGGCCGATTGAAAGGCGTGAGTCCCTACTATTTCGAGCAAGCGTTGATCCTCGACTTGATGGTCGTTCGCGCGCCATCGTCGCCGTCGCCCGTGACCTGGGTAACGCAACTCCTCGATTTCGAGGAGAGGCACCTCCAACGTCAATCGACTGTGGGGAAACACGCGGGTGAAGTGGACCAGCTCGTCGAACAGGTCGAGCAGGGTTTGTCGTTTCGGGCTTAAGCGCCGCGACACGATTTTGCCGCCCGCACGACGTAGCTTGACCAAATGCTTTCGCACGACCAGCGGCTTCACGACGAGAACATCGTGCTTTTTGAGCAGCACGGCGATCTTATCGCGAATGGCGGTGAGTGATGCCACTTGGATTTCGACCAATCGCCCCGGTTGCACGACATCGATGCGATACCGCCCCAGCCGCTGCTCGACCTGCGAGCCCGGGATGGCGTAAAGCTGCTTTAGTTGTCGGTGCAGCGAGGTTTCCATTTGCGGGGGAGGTCCGTTGCCCGTTGTCCGTCGTTAGTTGTTAGTTGTTAGTTGTTAGTTGGGTACTTACGCCTTACTACTTACAACTCAATTCCGAAATCTCGGATGGTGAACAGCGTGGTAAGTTCGTAGCCTCGGTCGGCGAATGCTTGTTTGCCGCCTTCGAGACGGTCGATGATGGCAAGCACGCGGGAGACTTTCAGGCCGACGGCTTCGCAGCGTTCGATGGCCTGTAGGCTCGAGCCGCCGGTGGTCACCACGTCTTCCACGATGACGAGCGATTCGCCTTCGTGGAACGGTCCTTCGACCAGTTTGCCTGTGCCGTGTTGCTTGGCTTCTTTACGAACCATGATGCCGCGCAGGGCCTGACCGCGAATGCCGGCGAGCGTGAGGATGGCGGCCGTGATCGGATCGGCACCGATCGCCATGCCGCCGACCAGGTCGGGCATGTTTCCTTCGAGCAGATCGAGCATGCCCTCGCCAATGAGCCGTGCGCCTTGGGAGTCGAGCGTGATCTGTCGGCAGTCGAGATAGAACTTGGCTTTCTTGCCCGATGCGAGAGTGAAGTCGCCAAACTTCAGTGCTTTCTCGCGCACAAGTTGCTGCAATGCGTTGCGGTCGTACATGGTATGGTCGAGGGGTGAGAGTCGAGAGCCAGAGGTCACTGCGAGATCCTGGGGCTGGCTTGTGGCCAACTTAGGAACGCCTCAATAATAACATCCCGATTTTCAGAATAACCACAGAGGCACGGAGGGCACGGAGGATTTATAGGATGCGGGATAGTGGATGCAGGGGGGAGGGGTATCCTACTGAATGACCCTGCTCCCCGCATCCACCATCCTGAAATCCTAAACTGGTTTATTTTCGGGTTACGACGCGAGAGCCGATGGAAAGGATGTCGGACAATTCCTCGGCGTCTTGCGAGCCGACTTTGATGACCGTGCCATCGGTTGGCGTAAGAGGCAGCGACTCGGCAGCGATGACCAGGGTGGTGGCCGCGCCGGGAGTGCCGGCATTGCCTTGCAGGAGCAGCGCGCGTCCCGGAGCCGATTCGCTGCTCTTTTTATCGACGACCCAATCGCCTTCGCGGATTTCTTGTTCCGGAGAAACCGCGATGGGGAATTTTCCGGCATAACGATCGTCGATCATGAGTGTAAGCTGCTTGCGGCTCAAGTCGACGATGGCCGAGAAGGGGCCACGAAGAACTTTCAGTTCTTGGCCTGGTTGAATCGCGGTCGGAGAAGATACGCCGTTGATTTTCCCGAGCAACTGCCAAGGCACCTGGTACTCGGCGGCAATGGTTTCGAGCGTTTCGCCTTGTTTCACCACGTGGGCGGGTGCAAGGCGATGTTCGGTGGAGTACACCACGCTGCCTGCTAATTGGCTAAGGAGTTGTTCGACTCGCTCGGCATCGATCGGCGTGAGGGAAGGGTCGCCGTACCAACGCGATAGCAGCTTGTGAGCTTCGGCAAGGTCGCCGCGCTCGAGCGCGGTTTGAATGTTCGGCCAACCTTCGGCAAAAGTTCGTGCTGAATCGGCCGGTGCGGAAGTTGATTCCACGGGGGTTACGGCAGCGGCCGCTGCGTCGGTTGGTGTGGCGGCCGCGATGGGTACCCCGTAGCGATCCACGGGAGTCTTGTCTGCCGCCGTGCGGAGTGGGTTGGGGTCGAGTGGTACGGGTGACGTGGAGAGCCCCGTTTCGGCCACGGTGGCTTCGTTCATTTGTTCTGGCGTTTCGGCAGTGGCTGCACTTACTCCGGGTGTAGTGTCAGCCGGTGTGGTTGCCGAGGCGATTGCAGCACCCGCGGCTGCGGCGGCCACCGTTTCGGCCGGGTTAGGATAGCTTGCTTCCGGAATGTTTTCCGGCAACGGCGGTGTTGTGGCGTCGGTGGGGCTGGCATCGGCCCCGGTGGCGGCCGTTACCTGCGGAATGGCGGGGATGGGAGGCACTTCCGGCGTGCCCACAGGAGTGGCGGCTGGCAGGACGGTCGTTGCCGCGGTTTCTGCAGGCGTGGAGTTTGGAGCCGGTTCAACGGCTACACCAGGTACCTCCGGAACTACGGTTTCACTGGTCGCGGGAGCAACGCTCGAAGGGGCGAGCGGAGGAATGCCATCCATTGGGTGTTGCATTGCTTCCGTGGCGGCAGGCAATACCTGGAGCGTGCCTTCGTTGATCTTCACGTAGAGCAATACGCCCACGACAACCAGAATAGTGATCGTAATTAGTGGTCGAATAGAGCTCATCGATCGTCCTCCGTGACGAAAAATGGTTTTGGCTGGGGGTATTGCTGATGCACGATTCCGCGGCAGCGACTCGCGGGGCGCGCAGGATATTCGTGGCGAATGTTAAGAGATCGTGCCGCATGTTGCCATGCCAATGCATGCTAGCTGCTAGCGTCGCCACGGAGCTTTTTCCGAATGGCGGCGAGGCGCTGGCCGAGTTCTTTCTCGAAACCCCGGTCAGTAGGGCGATAGTATTCGCGCTCGATTCCCAAATAATCTTGCTCGGCCACGCCACCTTCCGCATCGTGGGCGTATTGGTATCCCTTACCGTGGCCGAGTCGCTTGGCACCGTCTTGCAAGTGTCGCGGGACGGGCAGCACGCGCCCTTCGCGAATGTCTGCCCGGGCTTCGCCGATGGCAATGGTGGCGGCGTTCGATTTCGGCGCGCACGCGAGATACGCCACCGCCTGGGCGAGCGTGAGCTGGCACTCGGGCAAACCGACGAATTCGCAGGCTTGCATGGCGGCCACTGCGAGGGGTAGCGCGTGGGGGTCGGCGTTGCCCACATCTTCGCTGGCGAGAATCACAAGGCGGCGGGTCAGAAAGCGTACGTCTTCGCCGCCTTCGAGCATTCTGGCGAGCCAGTAGATGCCGGCGTCCGGATCGCTGCCACGAATGCTTTTGATGAGCGCGCTGGCGGCATCGTAGTGGTCGTCGCCGGTAGGGTCGTAGTTGATCGCTTTGCGTTGGATCGCATCGGCGATTAGCTCGCGCGTGAGGCGCGGTTTGCCCGCGGATTGAGAGGCACTGGAAAGCACTGCCACTTCGAGGGCACCCAGGGCGCGGCGGGCGTCGCCGTCGGAGACCTGGGACAGATAGTCGAGTGCCTCGGTCTCAATGGTCGCATCGTGCTTACCCAGGCCGCGGTTGCGATCTTGGAGGGCGCGCTGGATGAGCGTTTTGATTTCGTCGGGCGAAAGCGGCTGAAATTCAAACACACGGCTACGGCTGACGAGCGCGTCGTTCACGGCGAAAAACGGGTTCGACGTGGTGAGGCCCACGAGGATTACGATACCGTCTTCCACGTCTGGCAATAATGCGTCCTGTTGGGCGCGGTTGAACCGGTGGATTTCGTCGATCATCAGCAGTGTCGGGCGGCCGCCGGCGGCCACTTCGTCGCGGGCTTCTTCCAGCACCTCGCGTACGTCTTTGACGCCGCTGGTGACCGCGCTGAGTTGGCGGAACCGGCTGTCGGTTTCGTGGGCCAATAATCGGGCCAGGGTCGTCTTGCCAACACCGGGCGGGCCGTAAAATAGGACAGAGCCGATGCGGCGCGCTTGGAGCAGCCGCCACAACAATTTGCCTTCGCCCAGAAAGTGTTGCTGGCCTACGAATTCCGCGAGTGACGTTGGCCGCATGCGCGCGGCGAGTGGCTGCACGCGTTCGAAGTTCGTTGCTTCGCTCTGTGCAAAAAGATCGGTCATGGGGGTGAAAAAGAATTTTGTAGGCGCGCCTGGAGCGCGACGCGGTGGAGAATGTTAGAAGTAGGAGCAGTTATCGGTGGGCTCGTCGGATTGATCGCGATGATCTACGTGGTAGGCCGTTGGATTCTTGGCCCGATCGATCGGGCTGCACGCGCTCGACGGGCACCGGTGCGATTAGCAATTGCGGATTTCCTTTGTTTATTCGTGGCAGTCCAGTTGCCGCTCGGGCTAGTGAGTCGGTTGCAGGGGGCAGAGACCGAGGATTTTTTCTGGTTGTGTAGTATTCTAGCGTGGGTCGTGGCTCCTGTGGTTTGGATTTCTTGCGCGGTCGCGCTTTCTCGGGCAGGAATCACAAGCGGCTGGCAAAGATTTCTGTTCCTGGGAGTGGTGCTGCCGGTCGTCTATTACGGGTTGGTTCCGTTCGTGATGGCTGCTGGGATGGCGATCATGGCTGTCGCATTGGGAGAGGGCCAAATGCTTCGGCTGTATTGGATGTATTTTTTTCCGTGGCTGGCAATGGGAGCAGCGCTTGTAGGCTGCGGTATTTTTACCAACCGGATGGTTGCCAGGTCGTTCCGAGAACCGCCCGTTGGTGACGATGCGGAGGTCGTGGTGGAGCAAGCGTAGGAACGACTCAAGATAACTTCGGCAGAGGGATTCACCACAGAGGCACCGAGGACATGGAGAAGATTAGGATTCAGGATGGTGGATGCGGGGGGCAGGGCCAAGGCATTCAGTAGGATCCCCCTCCCCCTGCATCCACTATCCCGCATCCTATAAATTCTCCGTGCCCTCCGTGTCTCTATATGGTTATTCCGAAAATGAAGAGGTGATTATTGATGCGTTCCCTCGGGTAGATGCGTAACACAAATCAAACGGCTATTCGAGCGACACGATTCCGCTTTCTGGCAGCAGGTTGGCTAGCGGGCATTCATCGCATTGGGCGAGGGAGCGTTTGCAGTAATCTTTGCCGACACGCACGAGCAGGGCGTGGTATTCGTTGAACAAGGCAGCGTCGTTTGGCAGAGTCGATTCAAACAGGTACTTGATTTCCTCGTAGGTGGCTGTGTAGTCGATCCAACCGTGCCTGGCGAGAACGCGGTGAGCATAGGTATCGACCACGAAGGTCGGCATGCCGCCGGCGTAGAGCAGAATAGCGTCGGCTGTTTCCGGCCCGATCCCGTGAACGGCCAGCAGCTTCTCGCGAAGCGACGGAAGCGACGTTTGGAACATGTGTTCCAAGGAGCCATCGAATTCGTCCACGATCATTTGCAGCAAGTTGCGAAGCCGCTTGGTTTTCACCTGGTAGTAGCCGGCGGGACGAATCAATTCGGCCAACTCGTGCGGCGGCAACGCATGGAGCCTGCGCGGTTGCATGAGGTTCGCGTCGCGCAAATTCTGAATCGCACGTTCTACGTTGCGCCATGCCGTGTTTTGCACCAACACCGCGCCGACGATGACTTCGAACGGTGAATCGCCCGGCCACCAATGTTGTGGGCCGAAGGATTGCAATAGTTGGTCGTAGGCGCGGAGTAGTGGGGGCATGTGTGATATAGGTGATAAAAACGAGTGAAAGCAAGCTGGTGTTGATCGTTAGTGTGGTTTTGTCAATCGCAAGTGATGAATAAAATGGCGATCGCGATTCTACAGACTTCGCAGCGCGCGGAAGTCAAGCCTGAATTCTTTACAAAATCATTTCCAACAAATTCCGCTTTGTTGGATTTTTCCAGCGAGATTATAATGGGGGTATCGATCATTTGATTTCCTCGTTGCGTATTGATTCCGTGTTATCTGTTCGCCCACGTATCGCTGAATTGGTGTTTCAACTCTACGGCCGGTCGTTGCATCCGGAGTTGTTTGTAATCCACGGTACGCGCCAAATCGAGCGTGGCGGTTATGTGGCGACGATCCAAATCACCAATGCCGGGCATTTGATCACCTGGCAGTACGGCAACATGACACTTACCGAGGTGGCGGCTTCGGCCCAGCACCCGTTGCCAAGCCGTCGCCGGTTGATGTCGCACCGGCTTAAAGGCACCTGCACCGACCAATTGGAATGCCGTGCTGGCATTCAATACGATGTGCAGTTCGCGCTGGAACCGGTGGAAAAAGAGGCGTTTTGGGCGTACCAGAAAGAGCTAACCCAAGCCGGCGAGCGGAGCGGTTTGCTCTATTGCTTTGAAGCGAGCGGTCGGCTTGGGCTCGGCGCGATGAGTTACATCCACCTTGAGTCGCGCGATCGCAGCCTGAAAATTCAGGCCTTTCACACTTTTCCCGACGACTACGCCATTATGAAAAGCCAGTCGATCTTCACGCTGCCGCAGTAGCGATTGCTCCGTGGTGTGGAATGGCCACGAAGAGGCACAAAAGGCGAGAAAAGATTTGGTGCTATTCGAGGCTCGTGACGAACTCGGTCATGGCTTGGTTGACGGCCTCTGGGTTTTCCATGGTGGACATGTGGCCTGCGCCGGGGATTTCCACGTAACGGCTGTTAGGAATGGCCGCGGCCACTTCTTGCATTTCCTTGGCGGGCGTTATCGCGTCTTCCGATCCGCAAACGACGAGCGTGGGGATCGTGATTTTTGGCAGGAAGTCGCGCATGTCTGGCCGGGCTGCCATGCCGCGTTGAGCGCATGCAATGGCCGCCGGCGAAGTATGCGAGACTACGGCGCGCAGGTCTTGCACCATTTTCGAATTCGACGCGAACTTGCCGGCCGAGAATAAATTCGGCCCCATCATTTCGGCGACGCGGGCGCTTCCCAGTTCGTAAATTTTCCCGGCCATTTTAAGGCGGTTCGAGCGCGCCTCGTCGGTGTCTGCCGCGGCGCGGGTATCGAGTTGAATGAGTGCTCGCAAACGCGCCGCGTATTTGCGAACGAATTGCCAGGCGATGTAACCGCCCATCGAAAAACCGGCGAGCACGATCGGTTGGGTTACTTCGAGCGCGTCGAGCAGATGAGCCACATCGTCGGCGTACTGTTCCATCGTTACGCCTTGGAGCGGATCAGCATTGCCAAGTGTCGAAGCGCCGAAGCCACGCAAATCGGGTGCGATGACGCGGCAATGCGGCTTCAATGCTTCAATTTGCGAAGCCCACATCGTGTGGTCGAGCGGAAAGCCATGCAGCAGCACGACCGGCGTGCCCACGCCGTGAGCGACGTAGGCGAGATTAACGTCGGGAAGCAAGATATGTTCCATGCGATGGAGCTAGCAAATTTACTAAAAGGAATTGTTTCAATCGGATTTTC
>CAZTWS010000001.1:0-134865 GCA_964618225.1 uncultured Planctomycetaceae bacterium | reverse complement strand
ATTTTGAACCCTACGAGCCGTGCATACCTGGCGAGGGTGTGATTTGCGGAGCGGGGAAAGAAAAGGGGACGGGAGTCATTGTTTATTCCACCGCTGGCGTGTAAATCCAACCCTGCCAAAGCGAGCTTGCTTCACCCATCGCGGCGCTGATAGTCTCTTGATCGACAAGTGCCGCAAAATACAAATCCCCCTCACGACGCGCCCGCGCAACCGCGCTGCGAAACGTAGCGAACATCTGGGCCTCCTTGCTGAGAGTGTGTGGCGTTCACAACTCCCTCTTCGCAAGGATGGCCTTTTCAATCCATATCAGTTGCCACTAAACAACTTACAGAAGTTCAAGTGCCATTCGTTCCTGACACCTTTTCGTACCCTGGGATACAAACCCCTGCTGGTGCCAACTTTGAAATTCACTGGTATCAAAATTTGAGAACTGGACAAATCGTTGAATTGAAAACTAAGATTTTAGGACACTAGTCGAATACCAAGAATTGAAAATGGAACTCCATAGAGCTATTAACGAATATGTTCTAGGAAACGTCATCGCGGACGATCTACCTGCCATTGCGCAACAAGCACTCGAGAATGGAGATGACTCACCGTCGCTGCGCCAGCTTGCGGCGGCTCAAGGTTTAGGCACTCAAAAGATTTGTACACTGTTCTTGAAATCCTTGAATGAAATCGGTCTTTCGATACCGTCCCGAGAAGCAGCGGGCATCGCAACAGCCCGATTGATAGCCGCAGACGTTCTTGATAAGAAAATCGCGCCGTATGCTGGTGCCAAGCAAATTTGGAGTGAGGTATACACGCGAGTTCCGGAACTTATTCAGCTACGGATTTTTGTTGGACTTGCAAGCGAATATGAGGATGACGAACAACATAGAGAAAGCTATTCAAACCAGATTATAGAGGAATGTAGGGCGCTCGTTTCTGCATAGGCCGCCACCATAATTAACTCCGTGTCAGACTCTATCAGAAAGAAAAGGGGACGGGAGTCATTGTTTATTCCGGCGATTGCTCGCGGGTTACGACAAGTTGAGCGGTACCGTTTAGAGCTAGAACAGGTGTATGGAGTTCCATTTACTTCTGACGTTATCACATACTGATTTGTTTCTGAAATATGAGTCAACCTAAATCACTTTCTGAGATCTTTCGCAATGAATTAAAACCTCTAGGATTTAAACAAAAGGCAGATACATGGTATCGCGAGAATGAGCAAGTTGTTCAGGTTTTGAATATTGATAAAGCCGACTTCACAAAATGTTACTATGTAAATATTGCATTATGGTTGAAGGCATTGGGACCCCTGCCTATTCCCAAAGAGCACTTATGCCATGTTCGAGACCGATGGGAAGAGGTAATGCCTCAAATTGATCGCAAGTATCTTGAAAAGCTATTGGACCTGAATGACACGTCGATTGGCGAGCATGAAAGAGCGGTCGAACTGTCGCGACTATTGCAAACTTATATTATTCCTTTTTTTCTGCAAATGGACTCACTGTCGGCGATCCAGCAGGCATATCAGACTAAGTCGCTACCGTTACGGATGATAGTTGTAAAAGCACAGACACTACTAAGCAAAGAAGCGGCAACGAAGTAGAATCGGTACTTTTCGCAATGATTTCCATCGGTGCCGTCTATGGCGGGGGAAAAGGGGACGGGAGTCATAGTATTGACAATTGATTCCCGTCCCCTTTATTTTAATTTAATGTTGTTCAAAATCGTCATCACTGCGTTCGCATTCGTACTTTTGGTATCGCGAGCTGCGTCCTTGATTCTCGCTGTGCCGCCGACGAATAACCAGTCAGTTGACGCGTTACCACCGGATCTTCCGCTTTCCGCCTCGCCTCCGTTGCAAGAAAAATGGCTTCGTGAAGCCAATATTCTGCAACCATACGGCCACTCTGCGTTCGTGGCGCTCACGGATATAAAGGACCGTCCGGCGCGGCTTAAGAAAGAATTCGGCTTCAACGCGATCATTGTGCAGCCGCCTGACTCACACAACACGATCGTCGCGGCCGCCGACAAGCTTTCGGAAAAACAATTCAGGGATGGCATCGCCGCGTACCGTGCGGCCGGCTACCGCATCCTGCTCTACACGTCGGTCATGGCCCTCGGCCTCTCGCCTGAATTCCAAAGCGGTCAAATCTCGCGCGAACATCCCGACTGGCTGCAGCGCGACCCCAAAGGAAATCCAGTACTAGTCTGGGGTGTGCCGTGGCTTTGCCCGAGCACCGAAGCGCGCGAGGCCGCACTCGAACGTTGCCTACGAATTGTGAAGGAGTACAACGCCGACGGTGTCATGCTCGACAACAATCAGTTCTTCTTCGCGGCCGCCGGCTGGACCTGCTATTGCGATTCTTGCGCCAACGGGTTTCGCAACTACATCCACCAGAGGTTCGGCGACCAGCAATCAACGCAGTTGTTCGGCGCACCGCCTGAGAAATTGCAAATCCCCACCGATGAAGGGCCGCTCTATTTCAACTGGCTCCATTGGCGCAACCGCGTCTGGGCCGAAGTCAACGAATCGTTCCGTGCTCAACTTCGCAAGCAAAACCCGCACGCCATGCTGTTCGCCAACACCCAATACTTGTATGAAAATGGCATGCTCGCATCCGATTCGCAATTCGAACGCGAAGATGTCGTGCTGAGCGAATCGTGCGGCCTGACTTCCCGCCAGGCGTCGCGAAAGATGTTTCTCGGCCAGGCTCTTGCCGCCGGGCGTCCGCTTTGGAATTACATCGGCACCTTTGCGAAGGCCGACAACTACACGGGCCTCTTGCCGCCCGAAACGGTTGGTCCCGCGATCGCCGTTACGCTCGCCCACAACGCCCGGCCCTGGATCGTCGACGGTTTTGACGAAGGCCCGACCAACGCGGACTCGCGCAAGTTGATGTCGACGCTGCTCAGTTGGCATGCCGGTCATCCAGCGCTTTTTACCGGTGAACCGTGCTCTCGCGTTGCCGCGGTCGTGTCGACGCAATCGCGAAACGTGCTTCATAGCCCGCTAATCCCACCGCACGTCGATGCGCTCCAGACCGCGGGTGTATCGCCCATCGGCCTGCGCGATGAGATGCTGACTCTCAACCGCTTGCGCAATTTGGACATCATCACGATCGAATCGGCCGGTTGCCTTCCCAGCGACTCGGCGACGGCACTCGCCGCCTGGGTTCGCGAGGGCGGAACTCTGGTCGCCGCGGCGGATACCGGCACCTACGACGAGCTCGGCCACAAACGTCTCAAGTCCACGCTCTGGGAAGCCCTCACCACGCTCGGCGTCGCGCCGACGAGAGAGATCACACTCGGCCGCGGCCGCGTCGTAGCGCCGAATGCGAAAGAATTCGCAGCCACCGCCGTTCGCATCGCGCAGCCTTATTCGTTTATCGAGTCATCTGCGAGTGGCGCCGAAGTCGTGGCATACCGCACCGCCAGCTCGCTCCTGCTGCACATCATTCGACACGAACAACGCGGACAGCCAATAAGTCTGCGCTTGCCGAAATCTTTCGCTGCAACGTCCTCTGCAAAGTTGTTTACACCTGGTTCGAACGACAGCATATCTCTCCCGCTCACCATTGGTTCTGACGGCGCTTCGCTCAAGCTGCCAAATTCGCCCCAATACTGCGTTGTTGAGATTGCGCTGTGAAGAAAAGGGGACGGGAGTCTTTTTGTTGACGGCGTGTTCGTTGTGCGATACATTGGCTCGCATGCCGCGACGTGCTCGTTCGATTGTGGGTGGGTATGCTTACCATGTGCTCAACAGGGCCAATGGTCGGCTGCGGCTGTTTCGCAAGGAGGCCGATTTCGCGGCGTTTGATGCCCTCGTGGCCGAGGCCGTCGCGCGGGTTCCGCTGCGGATCGTCGGGTACACGATCATGGGCAACCATTGGCACTTCGTGGTGTGGCCTAAACAGCGGGCGGATGGGCAAGTGTCTGAATTCTTTCGCTGGCTGACCGTCACGCATTCCCAGCGGTGGCATGCCCACCACGGCACGGCCGGCATGGGACACGTCTACCAGGGGCGTTTTAAGAGCTTTCCGATTGCCGCCGACGAACATTTTCTGACGGTGCTGCGGTATGTCGAGCGCAATCCGTTGCGGGCCGGTTTGGTGAAGCGGGCCGAAGAATGGCGGTGGGGAAGTTTGTATCGTCGCGTGCATGGTACGCCAGACGAACAGGCGATGTTGGCCAACTCGCCCGTTCCCTTGGGCCGGCAATGGTGCGGGTACGTCAACAAGCCCCAAAGCGAAGCCGAGCTAACGGCCATCCGCCGCAGCATCGTCCGTGGCCAACCCTATGGCGGCGAGGCGTGGCGTACGAAAATTACGCGTCAATTGGGCCTCGAACATACATTCCGCCCGCGCGGTCGGCCAAAGAAACAGCAGGATACAAATTCGAATGGTGAGCCTACGCCACAGAAATAGGAACAATGACTCCCGTCCCCTTTTCTTTTCTTTTTCGTTGGAGTTCTTACCATGAGTGACGATCAATACTGGATGAGAGCAGACGAATTTATGGAGAACCTCAAAAAGGATCCTTCGTATCAGCAACGCATCGCCGCACGCGAGCAGAGACGTGCAGAGCGGCGGACAAAACTCGATGCCATTAAAAAGCCGGTCATCGAAGACTTAAGAATCCAAGGAATTGAAGTAGAATCGATCGACGAACTGTCGACCCGATATGCGCCTCTATCGCAAGACATTGTAAATGTGCTGCTGAGTTGGCTGCGCCGAATTAGTAATGACCGGATTAGGGAGTCTATCGTTCGTGCCTTGGGTGCGGCAGAACATTCGTTTGATGGCCGTAGCCTCGCTGACATCTACGATACGACTTACGACGAGGGCTTGCGGTTTGCCATTCTTAATACCATTGCGCTGACCAAACCGCATTCGATTGACAGTTGGTTGACAAAAGCTCGAGAAAATCCAAAGGCCCGAGAGACATTAACAAATCTTGCAAATAAAAGAGATAAACCAACCAAAAGGATCTAAGCAGAAGAGGGGACGGGAGCAATCTCCTTCGGCACGGAATTTGCGCGTTGAAAATTGTCCTTGCGCCGTTGTTCGATTTGAGGAGAAGGATGCCGTTCGCTGGTTGGACGGCGTTGCCGCCGCCGCTAAGGGGTTTGCTTTGGCATCGATCATCCTCGGAACACAAATTCGAAAAATGCATAGTCGTGGGTCAGTTTAATGTAGTCATCTCGCTCCGCGAGATGAATCTCCGCTCGCGGAGCGAGCGGTCTACACTTTTTTGGCAAAGTGACCCACTACCAAATGCATTAGTATGACTTGGCGAACACTCCGCGTTTGGTGCTGGGTTGGCCGGTGAAGATGCAGTTGCCGGGTTCTTCTTCGGCGTCGAGGGGAATGCAGCGGACGGTGACTTTCAGTTCTTTGAGCTTTTCGTCCATTTCGGGCGATTCGACGAAGTGGCAATGAGCGAAGCCGCCGTGGGCTTCGGGTTGGTCGGCGTTTTTGGGCGTGAAGTATTCCACGAATTCGCCGAGGGTGTCGATGCGTTGCGTCGCGTCGTTTCGTAGCTGGAGTGCGCGAGCGAGTAAGTTGTCTTGGATCTCGTCGAGGATTTTCGAGATCTTTTCCACGAGTTCGGGGCGAGTAGGTTCGTAACGGCCCGTGTCGTCGCGGCGGGTCATGGAGACTTTGCCCGAGGCGATATCGCGGGGGCCGACTTCGATGCGAATGGGCACGCCGCGTTTGACCCATTGCCATTTCTTTTCGCCGCCGCGGAGGTCGCGAGCGTCGATACGCACACGGATTGGTTCTCCGGCGAATGTTTGTGAAGCGAGCTCTTGTTCGAGTTTCGCACAGTAATGGAGGACGTCGGTCTTCTCATCGTCGTTGCGATAGATGGGCAGAATGACTACGTGAGCGGGCGCGAGTTTTGGTGGAAGCACGAGGCCGTCGTCGTCGCTATGGGTCATGATGAGTCCGCCGATAAGGCGTGTGGATACGCCCCAAGAGGTTGTCCAGCCGTAGACCTCCTGGCCGTTTTCGTCTTGGAATTTGATCTCCTGGGCGCGGGCGAAGTTTTGGCCGAGGAAGTGGGAGGTGCCGGCCTGGAGCGCTTTGCGGTCTTGCATCATGGCTTCAATGGCAAAAGTGCTGACGGCACCTGGGAAGCGTTCGCCGGCCGTCTTCTCGCCTTTGATGACGGGCATGGCCATCGCGTTCTCGGCGAAGTCGGCGTACACGTCGAGCATGCGCATGGTTTCTTCGACCGCTTCTTCGGAGGTGGCATGGACGGTGTGGCCTTCTTGCCAAAGGAACTCGGTGGTGCGCAGGAAGAGGCGCGTGCGGAGTTCCCAGCGAACGACGTTGGCCCATTGGTTGATGAGGATTGGCAGGTCGCGATACGACTGCACCCAGCGGGCGAACGTGGCACCGATGATGGTTTCGCTGGTGGGGCGAACGATGAGCGGTTCTTCAAGCTGCGAGGAGGGGGCCGGGCGGAGGCCGCCTTGGCCATCTGGCTCGAGGCGGTGATGCGTGACGACGGCGCACTCCTTGGCGAAGCCTTCCACGTGCTGGGCCTCTTTTTCGAGAAAGCTCATGGGGATGAAGAGCGGGAAGTAGGCGTTTTCGTGGCCGGTGGCTTTGAACATGGCATCCAGCCGGCGTTGGATGTTTTCCCAAATGGCGTAGCCCCAGGGCTTGATGACCATGCAGCCGCGGACGTCGGAGTTTTCGGCCAGGTCGGCCGCTTTGACGACCTGTTGGTACCACTCGGGGTAGTTTTCTGCACGGGTGGGGCTGATTGCGTTTTGGGGTTGTTTGGCCATTGGGGAAAGTCGAGGGTCTAGGGTCGAGGGTCCAGAGCCAGAAATTGGTTGTTGGCTCGTTGTGGGAGGCATTTTACGTGATGTTGGTGGGGGGGAGAATCGCAACGGTGGGTGCGAATGGTTATCGGGGAAACGCCAAGCCGCGAACGGTGGGGGAAGCGCTGGTTGTTTGGGGGTGGCGGGTGGCCTAGAATTGCGAGAGTTTTCGGCGTCGGACGGTTGCCGTGCATGGAGCATGGGGAGCGCGGCGCGAGGATGGTGCGGCCGGCGGTCGCGTCTTATTTTGAGCGGCGACTCGAGCGGCTCTCATCTTTCTTTCTATATGTCTACGACGACCGAACGACGTTATGTATGCCAGCTCGGGCACAACGAGCAGCTCAACCAAGTGTTTCTGGCTTCGGAGAAGCAGTTGCGGCCGAATCGCAATGGGAACCTTTATTTGCAATTGCAGCTTTCGGACCGCAGCGGCGGAATCGCGGCCCGGCTGTGGAATGCAAGTGAGAACGACTACCGCGCGTTCGAGAACGGCGATTACGTAAAGGTCGAGGGCAACACGCAGTTGTTCCAAGGCAATATGCAGTTTATTGCCAACTCGATTCGTCGCGCACGGCCAGACGAAGTTGATGAGACCGATTTCCTGGTGCTGCGGACGGATGAGATCGATCGAATCGCCACGCGGCTGAGCGAGATTTTGCGCATGATCCGCACGCCGGAGATTCGCACGTTGGCCGAGTGCTTTTTGATGGATAACGAGTTCATGGCCAAGTTCGCCACGGCACCGGCCGGCATGAAGAATCATCATGCTTACAAGGGCGGGCTGATCGAGCACGTGGTGGGGCTAATGGAGTTGGTGCTGGCTGTGGCACCGCAATATCCGCGGTTGGATCAGGACAAGCTATTGATCGGCGCGTTTCTGCACGATGCTGCCAAGGTGGACGAACTGGCCTACGAGCGCGATATTTCGTACACCGACGACGGCCAATTGTTGGGGCACATGGTGCTGGCGATCACGATGATCGACGACAAGGTGCGCGAAGCGGAGCGGCTATCGGGCGAGCCGATTCCGAAGCCGCTCGTGACGGAGATCAAGCACATGGTGATCAGCCACCACGGCGAGTACGAATTTGGCAGCCCCAAGTTGCCGATGACGCTCGAAGCGGTGGCGTTGCATCACTTGGACAACCTGGACGCGAAATTGGCTAGTTTTACCCAATTAATGGTGGATTGCCCGAACGTGGAAAGCATTTGGACGCAGTACCACACGAATTTGGGACGTAAACTATATAAGGGAACGATCGGACGCCCGCCGGGGGCTAGCGATTAGTCGCGCCTTTGTAGGCGAATTTATTCACGCGGGTTTATCTTTATTCTATGTCTGATCTTCGCGCCGATGTTTTGGGATTTGTTTCTGCTCCGAATTACAAGCCCGTCAAGCCGGCCACGATGGCCAAGCGGATGGGGCTGTCTGAGGATCGAATTCGCGATTTGAAGAAGACGATCAAGCAGATGATCAAAGCGGGCGAATTGGTGTGGGGGCCCAGCCATTTGGTGTGTGCCGCGGGCAAAGTAAAAACGAAAAAGGAGTCGAAGCCGGCACCGCCCGAGTATATCGAAGTCGTCGACAAGCGCGAGAAGCGGGCGAAGGAGAAGCAGCGCAAACCGCCCCGCGACTCGAAACATTTTACGGGGACGTTTCGCCGCGCGGCGGGTGGCTTCGGCTTCGTGCGGCCCGAAGGGACGTTGCGGGCCGAGGGGCGCGACGCGGATGTGTTTGTGCCGGCCGACAAGACGGGCGACGCGGCGCACGGCGATATCGTGTCGGTACGGCTCGAATCGAAACGCGGCCGCATGGGCAAGCACGAAGGCCGAATCATCGACGTGGTGGAACGCGCGACGAACCGGTTTGTCGGCGTGTATTTCGAGCAGACCGGCATGGGGATGGTGCAGATCGACGGCAAGATCTTCACGAACGCCATTTATGTGGGCGACCCCGGGGCGAAAGGCGTGCAGCCAGACGACAAAGTCGTTATCGAAATGGTGCGGTTCCCGTCGCACGTGCGCGACGGCGAAGGAGTGATCGTCGAGGTGCTTGGCCCGCGCGGCAAAGTGGGCGTCGATACGATGTCGATCATCTACGAATTCAGTTTGCCGGGGGATTTCGATGAAGAGGTGCTGGAAGACAGCCGACGACAAGCGGAGTTGTTCGACGAATCGATCGGTCGTGGACGGCGCGATTTGACGGACCAAGTAGTCGTGACGATCGACCCGGTGGATGCGCGCGACTTCGACGATGCGATTTCGCTGGAGCGTCTCGAAAACGGCCATTGGCTATTGGGCGTGCATATTGCGGATGTATCGCACTTCGTGCAGCCGAAGACGGCGCTCGATCACGAAGCGTACGACCGGGCGACGAGCGTGTACTTGCCGGATCGCGTGATTCCGATGCTGCCGGAGGTTATTTCGAATAACCTGGCCAGTTTGCAGCCGGACAAAGTGCGCTACTCGATGACATGCACGATGGAAATGACGGACGACGGCGCGATGGTGGCGACCGACGTTTACAAGAGCGCTATCAAGAGCCGGCGGCGATTTACCTATGAGGAAGTGGACGAATACCTGGCAAACCGAGCCGCTTGGAAAAAGAAACTAACGCCGGAAGTGCATACGCTACTGGGACGGATGCACGAACTGGCCATGCTGCTGCGTGCGAGGCGGTTCAAACGCGGCGCGCTGGAACTTTCGATGCCGGAGTTGAAGATCGACCTCGACGGGGACGGCCGCGTAGTCGGCGCGCACCGGGAGGTGAATACCGAGAGCCACCAGATCATCGAAGAGTTCATGCTGGCGGCGAACATCGCGGTGGCGGAGAAATTGGAGGCCGAGGGACTGATATTCTTGCGGCGCGTGCATGGGAATCCTGATCCGCGGAAGACAAAAGCGCTGACGGAGTTCGTGCGCGAGCTTGGATTCGAGGTTGAAAATTTGGAGAACAGGTTCGAGTTGCAGTCGCTACTCGATTCGGTGCGAGGCGACACGCGCGAACATGCGATCAACTATGCAACGCTACGCTCGATGCAGCGGGCGACGTATAGCCCCGAGGACGAAGGCCACTACGCGCTGGCGGCGGATACGTATTGCCACTTTACGTCGCCGATACGGCGGTATCCGGATTTGACCGTGCATCGATTGATCGAAACGCTTGCGAAAGGCAAGAAGCCGGTGCAGCGAATGGATGAATTATTGGCTGCCGGCGACCACTGCAGCGAGCGCGAACAACGAGCGGCGGAAGCAGAGCGCGAGTTGAAGAAGGTGAAGCTGCTCAACTACTTGGCGGACAAAATCGGCTTGGAGCTCGACGGCGTGATTACGGGCGTTGAGAATTTTGGCATGTTCATTACCGGAGTGACGCTGCCTGCCGAAGGGTTCGTGCATATTAGCGCGCTGTCGGATGACCATTATCGGTTCGATCGTGCGGGGCATGTGATTGCCGGGTATCGCTCGGGGAACGCCTATCGGCTGGGTGATACAGTGCGCGTGTCGGTGGCGGCGGTGGATGTGGACTCGCGGGATCTCGACTTCCGGCTGGTTGCGAAAGAGGGGAGTGCGAAGGCACCGCGTGTGAGTCGGCCATCGAAACGCGAAGGTAGACCTGCGGAGAAACCGAAGCGAGGCAGGCCGAAGAAAAGTCGGCCCGGGAAGAGCGAACGGAAGCAGAAGCGCAAGGAGTAGTGAGTTTGAGGGGATTTCTCTTCGTCGGGGACGGGGACGCCCCGGCTCGCTGGTTGTTCACGGCGCAGCTTTTTGCAGTGGATATTTCAGCCGCCGGTGCTGGCTTGGGCTGATTTGTCTCCCGTGATGCGGAATAGTTGCTGCTCGCCACGGATGAGCAGGCTGTTGTTGACGGGTACCGGCGTGGCGATGATTCGCTCGCCCATGTTGTTCTCGGCGAGTTGCTTGCAGCCGTCGGCGGTGACCTCGCAAACGAAAATGACGCCGTCTTCGCGCGTGCAGTAGAGCGTATCGCCTGCGAGGACGGGCGAGGCGTAGTATTTGTTGCGGTTTTTAGGTAAGTCGTGCGACCAGAGTTCGTCGCCTGTTTTCAGATCGAGGCAAGTGAGCTTGCCGGTATCGCCAAGGATGATCGCTCTGCCGTCGCTGACGACGGCTGTGGGAACGTCGGCACCGATTTCGGCCTTTTCCCAAAGGCGGCCAGATTTAGTGATGTCTCCTTCGCCGCCGAGTCGAACGCCGGTGAGAAAGTTGCCGCGTCCCCAAGGCACGACGGCGATGCCATCGGCAACGGTTGCCGATGCAATGACGCGCCAAAAGCCTTCGTTCTTGGGGTTGAAGCCGCCGGATTGCCAGAGCAATTTGCCGGTGGCCACGTCGTGGCCGGTGAGATGATCGGCACCCCAGGTAACGACGACATCTTTGCCGTCGAGCTTCACCACTTGAGGCGTGGTGTAGGCTTGGTCGGCTTCCTTCGGGGTCTTGTAATTGCGTTCGGTCTTCCAAATTTCTTTGCCGGTGGCCAAGTCGAACGCCACGAGGAACGACGGGCCTTCGTGGACGACCGCAACGAGCACGCGGTCGCCAGCGAGAACTGGTGATGTGCCGAGGTCCCACCAAAGCGTGTCTTTACCGTAGGAATCTTGCAGGTTGGTCTTCCACTTTTGTTTGCCGTCGAGGTCGAGGCAAGCGAGCGTGCCGCTTTTGTAGTAGACGACGAGATTTTCGCCATCGGTAACAGGCGATGGATTGCTGCCACTGGCGTTGCGATGTTTACCGGCACGCTCGGCGCTGAATTGCTCGCGCCAAAGTTCCTTGGCCGTCGCAAGATCGTAGCCCACCACGCCGTCGATGCCATCGATACCGCAGGTGACGAAGACACGGCCTCCCCACACAGCGGGAGTGGAAGCACCAAGGCCGGGGAGCGTGATTTTCCAGGCAACGCCTTGGTCGGGCGAGAAGTTAACAGGGTAGCTTCCCGCGGGGGCAACGCCGGTTCCCTGGGGGCCGCGCCATTGGGGCCAGTTCTCGGCAGCCGTGGCTGGCGCGAGAAGGCAGAGGCAAATCAAAGCAAAGGGAATTGCGTATCGGCACATAGCGGGGCTCGCCAAGTTAACGGGTGAGGGATTTATGCTGTTGGATCTTCGCTTCTCGACGAAGAGAACGGTGTTTCAATTATTTCGCGAACAGGTCGGCCACCGCTAAGCGAAAGCCGGGAATAAGGTCATCGCACTGCAAGATGTCGCTCTTGGAGAACGTAACCGGCTCTTTGCCTGGGCGATATTCGACAACGACTGATGAATCGGGATCGACCAACCAAAGTAGCTGAACGCCCGTGGAAAGGTAATCGGCGGTTTTTCTTGTTAAGTAAGCTTTTGTATCGTTCTTGCTACGGACCTCGACGACTAATTCTGGAATGGTTTCCAGATAGCGTTCGGCGGACGTGCGGACAGGTAAGGACTTGGTAGTGACGAAGCAAACATCGGGGGCGACGACGCGAGAAGGATCTCTCCAAAGAATAACACCGACTTCTGTGTAGGCTTTGCCGTGACCGGCGCGTTCGCCCTGAATTTTTAATTCGGTTGCAATCTCGATCTGAACTTCTGAATGCGGTTCTCCGGCAGGGGCCATCATAACAAGGTTCCCGTTATCGAGTTCGTAGCGAACTGGTCCTGAAGGCAGTTCATCCGGCAAAGCAGCGAGATCGGCAGCCGTCAGGAGGCGAGCGACCTGCACAAGGGGCGGGCGATCGAAGTGATCGGATGAAATGGTTGCCATAGTTGCCTCGGGAACACACGTCGCTACGCAATGCCATGAGGCTGACGAGCGAGTGGAAAGGAGTAACCACGATGATCCTTGAGTATCCCACTTTTGGCGGCGGGTTGCCAGATTTTGTCGGGGGAAAAGCTAGAAAGAAAAAAAGCAAAAAGTGGCAGACTTGAACGAGTAAGTGGCTAGAGAAACGCATTGAGAGAGGACTGCGGGGTAGAAACCTTTACGGTAAATACGGTAAGGCTGTCAGGCTGGAAAGCCTGACCTACGGGGGGAGACAATGGCGGGGCGAAGTACTAGAATACGAGTTCCTTTGACAACTTAGCCGCCTTTTTTGCCGATCGACCGCCCCGATGACGATGTCGACTGAATTACTACGTACTCCCCTTTACGATTGGCATGTATCTCACGGCGGCCGCATGGTGGATTTCGCCGGCTGGGGCATGCCGGTGCAATATAAGTCGATCGCCGACGAACACCACGCCACACGCAATGCGGTGGGAGTGTTCGATATCTCGCACATGGGGCGGTTGAATCTCGCCGGCCCTGGCGATTCCGTGGCTCGGTTTGTTGATCGGCTCGTCACGCGGCGCGTTGCCGACATGAAGCCCGGGCAGGTGCGTTACTCGCTCGTATGCAATGAGTCGGGCGGAATTCTGGACGACGTGCTCGTGTATCGCGCGTGCGGCGAGAGCGAGAACGATTACCCGGTGGTGGTGAATGCGAGCAATCGCGAAAAGATCGTCGCTTGGATCGAGCGCCACTTGCGGGAAGAGGCGGGTGCGAATAGTGGCGTGGCACTTAGCGATAACACGCTAAAAACGGCGATGATTGCCGTTCAAGGGCCCAAGGCAATCGAAATCATTGCTCCGATGCTCAAGCCGCTAAGCGGCGCGGCGGCTGTCGATTTGCGTGGCATGAGATACTACTTCTCAGCCCCGGCATCGTTCGACGGCACGCCGATTACGATTAGCCGCACGGGCTACACGGGCGAAGATGGCTGCGAGATCATTTGCGACAACCAGTACGCCGCGGGTATTTGGGATCGCGTCATTGCCGCGGCCGATGCGGTGGGCGGAACGGTTGTGGGCCTTGGCGCTCGTGACACGCTTCGGCTCGAGGCGGCGATGCCATTGTATGGCCATGAGTTGAGCGAAACCGTCAACCCGATCCAGGCCGGGTTGAATTTTGCGGTGAACCTGAGTGGCCGCGATTTTATCGGCCACGATGCGCTCGAACGTTTTGCGGCCGATGCGGAACAGCCGGTACGAGTTGGCCTTCAGGTGGAAGGCAAGCGAGTCGCTCGGCAAGGCTCGCAGGTGCTTCACGGTGGCGAAATTGTTGGCGAAGTGACGAGCGGCACTTTCTCGCCCACGTTCGATCGCCCGATTGCCATGGCTTACGTGCGACCGACGGCCCAGGCCGTGGGCACGCATTTGGCCGTGGATATCCGTGGCACTCAACATGCGGTCACGGTGGTTCCGTTGCCGTTTTATGAACGATCTAACAAACGTTGAGAACCAGGATGTGCGGTCCGGTAGCTCGACTTCCGGCATCATGCGTCGCGCGTTCAACTTTTTCCAAGGAGGCTCAATTGTGAATCCCGATAATTTGCTGTTTGCGAAGACACACGAATGGGTTGCTGTTTCCGAAGAAGGCGGCCAGAAGGTTGCCACGATGGGGCTAACCTCGTTCGCAGTGGAAGCGCTCACCGACCTCGTGTTCATGGAGTTGCCGAAAGTTGGCCGCACGGTAACGCCGCAAGAGTCGTTCTGCGAAGTGGAGTCGGTGAAGGCGGTGAGCGATGTTTACGCGCCGGTGGCCGGTGAAGTGGTCGCCGTCAACGAAACGCTACCCGACAATTTGGAAAAGCTCAGCAGCGATCCTTACGGCGAAGGCTGGATCGCGAAGATCAAGATCAGCGACGAATCGGGGTTGAAGAATTTGATGGATCATGCGGCGTATCAGAAGCAGTGTGCGGAGGAAGCGCACTAACGTAGGTCAGGCTTTCCAGCCTGACTCGGTTTTGTGAGATTGTAGTTTTGTGAGATTGTGATGTCAGGCTAGAAAGCCCGACCTACAGCTACGTCAGGCTGGAAAGCCTGACCTACATAAATGCCTTACTTATACAATACGGATGAAGACCGGGCCGCGATGCTTGCGGCGATTGGAGTCGACTCGATCGACGACCTCTTTGCGATGGTGCCGAGCGACTTGCGGCTTGATCGCGCGCTCAACATTCCGCCGGCCATGTCGGAGATGGAGCTTACGCAGCACCTCACTGCGCTCGGTGCCAAGAATGAGCACGCGGGCTCGAAGATTTGTTTCCTAGGCGGCGGTAGCTACGACCATTTCATTCCGGCGGCGGTCGATGAATTGGCCGGCCGGGGCGAGTTCTACACGTCGTACACGCCGTATCAGCCCGAGGTGAGCCAAGGCAATCTGCAGGTGGTGTTCGAGTATCAAACGATGATCACTCGGCTCACGGGCCTCGATGTTTCGAACGCGAGCTTGTACGATGGCGGCAGCTCGGCGGCGGAAGGCGTGCTCATGGCCATCAGCAGCACGCAGCGTTACGGCAAAGTCGTGCTGCCTGCAAGCGTGCATCCAGAGTATCGCCAAACGATTGCCACCTACTTGGCCAATTTGGGCGTGGAAGTCGTCACCGTGGGGACGCCGAACGGCGTGACGCGGGCCGTTGATTTGGCCGCGGCGATCGACGACACCACGGCATGTGTCGTGGTGCAGCAACCGAACTTCTTTGGCTGCGTGGAAGACGCCCACACGCTGGCCTCGGTGGCTCACGATGCGGGCGCGTTGGTGGTGGCTTCGTTCGACCCGATCAGCTTGGGGCTTTTGAAGCGGCCCGGCGATTGGGGGGCCGACATCGCCGTGGCCGAAGGTCACACGCTGGGCACTCCCATGCAATACGGCGGGCCTTACCTGGGCATCATGGCATGCCGCGAGAAACTCGTACGACGTATGCCGGGACGCATCGCGGGCGAAACGGTCGATCGCCACGGCAAGCGATGTTTCGTTCTCACTCTGCAAACGCGCGAACAACACATTCGCCGCGAGAAGGCCACGAGCAATGTATGCACCAACCAAGGTTTATTCGCACTGCGAGCAACGATTTACCTGTCGTTGCTCGGTCCCGAGGGATTGCGTGAGACGGCCAACCTGTGTTTGCAAAAGTCACGGTACGCGGCCGAGCAATTGTGCAAAAGCGACCGGTTCGAGTTGGCATTCAAGGAACCGACGTTCAAAGAATTCGTAGTTCGCGACCGCATGGGCAACGTGGACGAAGTCTTGTCGAAAGGGCTCGACGCGGGTTTTCTGGCGGGCGTGCCGTTGGGACAGTGGTATCCGGAGTTGAAAGATTGCTTGCTCGTCGCGGTAACGGAGAAGCGAACCGTCGGCGAGATTGATCGGTTTGTGGAAGCAATTGGTTAAAGGAGTTGCAGAGTACGCCCCTAAATGTCATTCCCGCGTAGGCGGGAATCCAGCCTTTCCCTACGACTTATCGCATCCTCTATAGATTCCCGCCTTCGCGGGAATGACGGATTATCAATTAACGGAATCCGAGCACTTAGTTGATTAACCAAGAAGTAGTTTTCTATGCGTAACACCCGCGATACGAAACTTTTGTTTGAGCTTTCCGAATCCGGTCGGCGGTCGCATCGTTTGCCTGCTTGCGATGTGCCGGAGAAGCCGGTGAAGGAATTGTTGCCAGCCGGGGCGTTGGCGTCGGCCCCCCCTGCCCTGCCCGAGTTGAGCGAGCCGCAAGCGGTGCGGCATTTCGCCAACTTGTCGCAGCTCAACATGAGCGTGGATACGAACTTCTATCCGCTCGGGTCGTGTACGATGAAGTACAACCCGAAGCGCAACGAACGCGTGGCGCGCATGCCGGGAATTGCCGATCTGCATCCGTATCAGCCAGAGAGCACGCTGCAAGGCATGCTGCAATTGCTCTACGAGATGCAGGAATACTTGCAAGAAATTTCAGGCTTGCCCGCGTGCTCCTTGCAGCCGGCAGCCGGCGCGCATGGCGAGTTGACCGCGTTGTGGGTGGCCTCGGCCTATTTTCGCGATCGTGGCGAGAAGCGAACCAAGGTGCTTACGCCCGATAGCGCCCACGGCACGAACCCTGCCAGTGCCACGATGGCCGGCTTCCAAACGGTGACCGTGAAGACTTTGCCGAGCGGCACGCTCGACATGGACGACTTCCATCGACTGCTCGACGACCAAATCGCCGTGTTCATGATTACGAACCCGAACACGGTCGGCATCTTCGAGCCGAGAATGCGCGAAATTGCCGATGCGGTTCACAAAGCGGGCGGGCTGGTGTACTTGGACGGCGCGAACATGAATGCGATCCTGGGCATCACACGGCCGGGCGATTTCGGGGCCGACATGCAGCATTACAACCCGCACAAAACGTTCAGCGGCCCACATGGTGGCGGCGGTCCGGGAGCCGGGCCGATTTGCGTTACCGAGAAGCTGGCTCCTTATTTGCCAACGCCGGTGGTTGTGTGCGATGAAGGCGCGAACTCATCCGAACCCTCCCCTGCCCCCTCCCTACAAGGGAGGGGAACTTCGAAATACCGCCTGGAATACAATCGGCCGAAGTCGATTGGGCGCGTTCGCGCGTTCTTTGGCAATGTGGGCGTGTTGGTGCGAGCCTATTGCTACATTCGCACGCATGGGCCGGATGGCTTGAAGCGTGTGAGCGAGAATGCGGTGCTCAACGCCAACTATGTGCTCAGCAAGGTGAAGCATTTTCTACCGGTGCCGCAAGGCGACCGATGTATGCACGAGTTCGTGGCCTCGGCGTCGAAGCTCAAAGCCGAGAAAGGCATTTCGGCGATGGACGTGGCCAAGCGACTGCTCGATTACGGCATGCACGCCCCCACGGTTTACTTCCCGCTGACGGTAAAAGAATCGATCATGATCGAGCCGACGGAAACGGAAAGCAAAGCCACACTCGATGCGTTCGCGGAAACACTATTCCGCATCATCGAAGAAGATGCCGAGCTGTTGCACGAAGCACCACATACGACGCCGATCAGCCGGCCGGACGAAGTACGAGCCGCGCGGCAACCGGTTCTCGCTTGGCCGGAGGCTTAGCCCGTGGCCGAGTATCGGCTGATTATCGATCCGCCGCTGCCAGGCGATTGGAACATGGCGGTAGACGAGGCGCTGCTCGCCGATGTGGCCGAGAGTGGTGTCGGCACGGTGCGGTTCTATCAGTGGGATGAGCCGACGTTATCGCTCGGTTACTTTCAAGCGTATGCCGATCGGGAAAGTCACGCGGCCAGCCGGGCGTGCGCCTGCGTGCGCCGGCAATCGGGCGGCGGTGCCATCTTGCACGATCGGGAACTCACCTACAGCCTCGTTCTGCCCGCGAATCACCCGCTCGTAAGAGAAACCGAGCGGCTTTACTTCGAGGTACACGACGCGTTCATTAGCCTGCTGGAACCGTTGGTTGCCGGCGACACGGCCCCGCGGCTCACACGGAACGCCCAAGAGTCTACTTTAGCGGCGAACGAGGAGCCTTTTTTGTGCTTCGAGCGGCGGGCACGGGGCGACGTAGTGGCCGTGCCAACTGCTGTGGGGCGAGACGTGCTGCCTAAACCGAGCCAGCCAGACTGGAAAATTCTGGGGAGCGCTCAGCGGCGGCATCGGGGGGCCGTGCTCCAGCATGGCAGCCTGCTATTGGAAATGTCGCCAGCGGCACCCGAGCTTCCGGGAATTGCCGAGTTGGCGGGCGTTCGATTGGATCCGCAGGCGTTGGCTGAGGCAGCGTACGCGAAAATTGCTCAAATCCTTGGGGTTTCTTTGAAAAGAGGCGAGCTTTCGCCAGTGCTGAAATCGAATGCACGCGAAATCGCGAATAATAAATACGGAGCGGCCGGGTGGACAAATCGTCGTTAAGCAGCCGGCCGGTTGGAACCGAAGAGAAAAGAGGCCAGACAACAGCGGCACCCAAGAGATCTCGAAAACCCGCTCCGAAGACGAGGGTTGATAGTTCGCATAGCAACCGATCACGGGTATATCTCTTGGCCCCACCCGAACGGGGATATATACTGTCCAGCAGAAATTATTAGAATGCATCAGAAAATTTTGCGAAAGGAGCCCGCTGGCTGTATATGATTTAATCAACGGCTTATCGAACGGGTGGCAAGACCCATATATCCATATTCCAGCGTAGCGATGTCCGTCGTTGCGTTCATACTTCGCCACTCGGCACAGTTCACTCCGCCAAGAATCGCTCTCGTTTTGGTAGTTCATTTTTGCGCTTGCGGAGCAAGGTAGCACCGATGGAGTTGAAACTAATCGTATTGGCTGGCGCTAAAGAAGGCCTGGAAATCCCACTGAAGAAAGACAAGTTTCTCATTGGGCGAGCCAAGGAGTGCTCGCTGCGCGCCGGCAGTGAGGCGATCAGCCGCCGTCACTGCGCAATCGTTCGTAAGGACGACGCGTACACGGTACGCGATCTGGGTAGTCGCAATGGCACGTATGTGAACGAAACACGTATTGCCGAAGAAGTGATACTTGCGGCAGGAGACGAACTGCGCGTCGGCCCGCTCCATTTCAAAGTGCATGGCAAGGAAACCGTGAAGCCGAGCGGCATGCCGGGAGCCATGCCGAAGCAATCGGACCCGCTCAAGGGCCCGAAGCAGCCGCCCGTGAAAGATGTGGCGGATGTCATCCAACGCACCGTCGCCAAGGCGGAAGGCAGCACGTCGGAAGACGACATCACCAGTTGGCTCTTGGGGCCAGCCGATGGCGGGAACGTGAATCTCAAAGAAACGCTCACCATGAAGTTCGAGGAAACGACGGCGAACGCCAAATTGCCGGCGATGATCGAGGAGTCGGAATCGGTCATCGACGAGACCTCGGAAACCGCCGCCGAGGCCCCCACGGCTGAGGACAGCGGCAAAGGCAGCGGCTGGAGTCTGTTCAAACGAAATAAGCCGGCGGCACCGCCTAAAAAGCAGCCAGGTAAATTACCGCCGCGTCCGGAACAGCAAACTAAAGATAGCCGCGAGGCTGCTGCCGATATTCTCCGCGAAATGACGCGTCGTCGCTAAGCACGGCGCACTTTCCTCTGGCCAGGCTGTTAAGTACGATTAACTTGGCAGTTGCGGACGATTTGCCGCATTGCCGGATAATCGTGTGCTTTCTTGATTTAGTATTGCAATCGACTTGGTTGGGTCGTCTGCAAAGACCTCAACTTCCACGACACTGATGAGCTCAAAAAATCGCCTCCCGGAACAACGATTCGCTGCTTTGCTTGGTTTGGCATTCGACGCCAAGGATGGCCACAAACGAATTACGCGTGGATCTAATTTCTTCCTGGCCGGTGGGTCGGAAGAAACCCACGGCATGATGCGCGAGACGATTATTCGCGTCAACGAACAACTCGATGCCAAGGGCATGCACTTAGCCGACGTGTCGCCCGAACAACTGCGCGACATGCTGAACGACTCCCAGTCGTAAACACGCTTTTTCTCTATCGCAACAAAGAGAAGGGCCAGGCGCAAATGCGCCTGGCCCCTTGCTCCTCTTCTGTTCCGTGTTTAGTTGGCGAGCGGTCTGTTCATGACCATATTGATGGGTGGCATGTTTTCACGGCGCAGCCGGGTAAACATGTGTTGTTCCTCTGTGAACACGGCTTGAAAAAACGATGGCAGTAAACCCTAGCCAACGAGATGCGGTTCGCGGCCGCCTTCGCATGGTTGGGTGGCCGACCACTCTTCACCGGTGACCATCGGCTTGGCCGAGGCAATTAGCGAAGTATCCAGCATGGCGACACCCGACTCGTTAATCGTCATTTTCACGTACCCAAGCCCGCGGAGCACTTCGAGCACTTCGCTGCAAGTAGGGAACATGCGGCCGCTTTTGCGCTTGTAGTCGTCGAGAGCGTTCATGAACTCGACTTCTTGATCGGTATAATCGCGCTCGCAGGTAGTCGGGTCGATCTGACGGCGACGGTTAACCTTTTGGCGGCGTTCCAACTGAGGTGCGGCGTCGCACGACTTCTCTTTAGCTGGGCGACGGTCGCTACGGCGGCGATCAATGGTAACTTCTTCATCGCCGGCGCAAATCGAATCCTCGCACTTGGCGGTTTTGGCTTTGGAGGACCGCGGAGCGGCTTTCTTCATCGACTTGGTTGCGGTGCGGCGAGTTGTTTTCGACTTTGGGGATGTTTTGTTAGCCACGCTAAGGGCTCCTTGATACTCGTCTTGAGGGATTGACGTGTCGGATTGGGTAAAACCGACGGATTATGGCGTTGTGGAAAGATGCCACAGGCTACGCAGGTAGGCGTCGAGAAACGCCCCAGGAAAAGTAAAACGTCTGAGAAAAATAGGAGGATTGCGTAAAGATATCGAGAAGTCCGGATTTTCCGGCTTAACCAAGCCCGATTGGCCGTAAGTACCACGTAGGTCAGGCTTTCCAGCCTGACACGACTGTGGGGTTTAAGCAGGTGCCGCGGCATCCTCGCAAAGAGCGGTGAAAATCCGAGATTATGCCAACCGTGGGGGCTGTCAGGCTAGAAAGCCTGGCCTACGGATCTGTCTTGCTCGGAAGCTGGGTGCCTGATAACGTCTGCCGACTTTTCGGCGTATTGCGTCTTTTCCGAACCTCAACCTTCGTAATCCCCCTGATGGTGATTAGCCTCGCCAACCTGCACGAGCGGACTACCACTTTGGCCCTGGCCACGGTTGGGTGCATCGCATTGCTTGTAGGAGCGACCGGTTGCAGCAACATTGCTTCGCACGCCGCCAATGTGGAAGGCGTGCGGCTTTACCAGCAAGGAAACTACCAACAGGCCAGCGACCGTTTTCAACAAGCGATTGCCCAGGATCCGCGTTCTCCGGAAGGGTATTACAATTTGGCCGCGTCACTCCATAAGACCGGCACGCTCTACAGCCGCCCCAGCGATTTGCAGCAGGCAGAGAACTTATACAACCAGTGCTTGCAGCGCGATCCAAACCATGCCGAGTGTTACCGAGGCCTGACCGTACTGCTCAATGAGACGGGCCGGCAACAAGAATCGTTCAAGCTGCTCAATCAGTGGTCGAGCGCGGAACCGCAATCGCCCGAGCCGAAGATCGAATTGGCCCGACTGCTCGAAGAAACGGGACAAGACGACCAAGCTAAAGCTCAACTTGTGGAAGCGCTCACGATCGATCCACACAACGCGCGAGCACTAACGGCCCTTGGACGGCTTCGCGATCAGTCGGGCGATCATGTGCAGGCGCTGTCGAACTATCAGCGGTCGTTATCGTTGAACCGCTTTCAGCCAGAAGTAGCGGCAAGAGTAGCGCAGTTGCAAGGGGCAGTGGGTGCGCCGGTGTCGGCGGCACCAACCACCGAACCTCCTACGGCCGTCGGCATGAAGCCGACGATGCGGTATTAGAAAACGGGGCACTAACCACTCATAGGGTGCCCGCCGGTTGATTCGATGATCGGCCGCTCCGGGGCGATTCTATTGAAGATTGCATTGAAACTGAGCGGGACATCGGGCTGTCGGCCATCAGCTCTCGGCTGTCGGCCAATCTATCTTGCCGATAGCTGACAGCCAAACTGGCGCGTTCTTCTCAATGGATGATTCAATAATACCCAGACGGCCTCAACGCGTTAGCAGAGCTTCTTTTTGACAGGGCATTGTTGCTGGAAGCCGTGGACATGCTCCAGACGCAAAGTACCCTCTCCGCACGGCCGCCTGTGGAGTAGTGGGTCAGTTTGATGTAGTCATCTCGTTCTGCGAGATGAATCTCCGTTCGCGGAGCGAGCGGCCTACACTTTTTTGGCAAAGCGACCCACGACCGCCTGTGGAACACCGCAGCAAACTGCGCAATAGTTGTTTATAATGGACTCACTCGCTTCGCACGCGGAGCGGGTAACGACAATTTGATTTGATGCGCGAGCATCAAGACACTGCTTTACGGAAATCCGCCAGATTCTTTGTACAGAGGCAGTGCCTTGGACCGCGCCCCGCGAGACGGGGCGTCGGCCGAGGTACGTTCTGTACGCCTCCTGGCGGAGGTTCCGTGAGCGGCTTTGGTTCGACGCCCTCTTTACTTTCGGGGAACGGCAATGTCTACTCGCCCACCGCGCGACGCAGATCGCGGCATCGAAGCGCTCCCGCCGCTTCCTCTCGACGCGGCCCACTGGCAAGCCGTTTGCGAGGCGATGCAACTCTCTTCACAGCAGGCCAAAGTCGTAGAGCTGGTTCTCCGCAGCGCCAGCCGCAAACAGATTGCAGCCACCCTAGGCATCACTGAGCCGACGCTCAAGACTTATCTGGATCGCGTCGCGTCGCGCACAGGAACGCGTGGCCCAATGCAACTGGCAATGCGCGTTCTAGCCATTTCGCACCAAGTCTGCCAACGGGTGTCGTCCAAATAGACGACGCCAAAAGACGCCGTCCGAAAAGCTGACTTTTAAGACAATCCGCCTGGACTATCTTGTCATTATGCTGATCCCATTGTGCGCGGATTTCTCAACCCCGCACATTAGCAACCGAGGGTCTTCCTACCTGCGTAGAGAGATCTTCCGGTCGGGCCAACAACCAGGTCGGAAGACCGACTGTAACATTCCATCTGAGGAGGCGACTAATGAAGGCGGCTCGATTTGCTTCTCTGCTCGTCATAATATTTTTCTCCAGTGCTGCGGCTCGCGCGGTAACGATTGCCACTGTGCCGATCGGAAACCCGGGCAATCCAGCCGATATGCGTTACGTCGATGCCGTACATCCCAACGGCACCGGCTCGGTCTCTGCTAGCTACAAGATCGGCAAGACCGAGGTCACCAACGCCCAGTACACTGCACTCCTCAATGCCGTCGATCCAACCGGAGCAAACACGCTGGCACTGTACAACGGCAACATGTCGAGTGATGCCCACGGCGGGATCATTTTCAATGGCGGTGCCGCGAATGGGTCGAAGTACGAGATCAAGCTCGGACGGGATAACAACCCAGTGGTCTTCGTCTCGTGGTACGATGCGATCCGCTTCGCCAACTGGCTCCACAACGGACAAGGTGGACCGGGATCCACAGAATTCGGCGCGTATACGCTGCTGGGCGGCACGCCCACGCCTTCTAACGGCCTCAGCATTACGCGTAACGCAGGCGCCAAATGGTGGCTCCCCAGCGAGGATGAATGGTACAAGGCGGCGTATCACAAGAACGACGGTGTGACGGGCAACTATTGGAACTACCCCACCTCGACCAACACGCAACCCTACAGCGACCAGCCTCCGGGCACGAGCGCGCCCGACCCGTCGAACACGGCCAACTTTTGGAAGGACGACGGAGTTACGAACGGCTACAACGACGGCTATGCAGTGACGGGATTGCCCGAATCCTCGAGTTTGCAGAATTACCTGACCGATGTGGGGGCGTACACACTTTCCACCAGTCCCTATGGCACGTTCGACCAGGGCGGCAACGTCTGGGAATGGAATGAGACTCTCAGTGGTTCTGTCCGGGGTCTCCGAGGCGGTGGTTGGGTCGACAATATCCTCTCCCCTAACCTGCACGCCGCGCTCCGGTACGGCGATGCTCCAACGATTGAAAGCGTCGACGTTGGTTTTCGCGTCGCAAGTATCCCTGAGCCCAGTAGCCTTATGTTGTGCCTAACCGGCATGGTCATATCCATATTATTGATAAGAGCCAACAGGTAGTGGGTAGCACCGGCTACCCTCAACCCGTGCGTTAGCAAGAAGCGGGTAGTACGTCGCATGCCCTTAGTCGCGAAGCGACGAAAGAGTGTAGCCGGGGACGTGAGTCCCCGGGACAAGGGGGCCTGAAACGCATCCAGCCGCGCAGCGGCGACGGAAGCTTCGGATTTCGCTTCGCCGCTTCGCGGCTTTCAATCGCCAGCCGTATCGACTGTTCCGGGGACTTGCGTCCCCGGCTACATTCCTTAGTCGCTGCGCGACCGATGGCACTCAATGCCGTTAACCCTTTTTTGACGAAGTAACCGCAAATGAACGCGGATAAACGCAGATTCACGAAAGAATTGTCGAACGCACGTCTTGGTATTGAGCGAAGCCCCGATCGAAAGTGATCAGTTCAAAGTTTCCGGCCCGGGCAAACGCCGCCAAGTAGGCGTCGTTCCAAACCTTGGGTGAAAACGACTGCCGTTGGGTGTACGTGCGCCACAGAGGCTCGATTGCAGCCGGCTCGCCGACATACGACACACAAGAAGACGTCGTATTTCTTCCAGGCTTCGCTCAGATTGAGCGCGCTGTCGCCGAAGACGACCGCGTTGGTGGCCAGCCGCAGAAACCCTTGTTGAGTCGTGCGGCAGAACAGGCACAGCTCCCCAGAAAGGGCGTCGAACCACGTTTTGGCGGCGGGATGGTGAACATGGGAGTCGAAGGTCAGCGCAAGCCAAACATTCACGTCAGGGAGCAGCATCTTCATCATCCAAAATCTCGGCGATCCGATCGCCGGTTAGATCGACGCTACCTGGCCTACCCGTATGCACCAGGGGCAGCCGGATGCGAGTTGATCCGGTTGCCGCCTTCTTTGCCGGCGGGACGCCTTCCTCATTTTCTTCTTCCACGCGTAGTCGCACTCGCGCGCCCTCCGGCAGCGTTAGTGGCTCAATCGGGCGAAACACGCCGTGGTCGTAGATGGCTTCAACATGGTGAGGCATAAACCAATGATACTGCGTCATCCCAACCAACGCCAAGTGAATTCCGGCCAGCCAGTTGTGGATATGGCTTGCAGCCAGATCGATCTTACCGGGCGCTATTTGCCTGGGGTGGCGATCATCGCTCCAATGATTGCGCGGCAGAAGTCGGGCAGGTCGTCGGGCTTTCGGCTGCTGACGAAGTGGCGATCCACGACCACGGGCGCGTCTTCCCATACGGCACCGGCGTTGATGAGGTCGTCTTTAATACCGGGCGAACCGGTGACGCGCACGCCGCGATAAACGCCAGCTGAGATGGGGATCCATCCGCCGTGGCAGATCGCAGCGACGAGTTTGCCGCTTTCGGCAAACTCGCGCGTGAGCGATTTTACTTTTTCATCGCGGCGAAGTTTATCGGGCATGAAACCGCCTGGGATGACGAGCCCATGAAAATCGTCGCACTCCATGAGTTCGATGGATGCGTCGGACTTGCAGGGGTAGCCGTTTTTGCCACGGTAAACCGTTTCGGTATTCGGCCCCGCCACGGTGACATGAGCACCGGCTTCGATAAGCCGAAGTTTTGGATACCAGAGTTCGAGGTCTTCGTAATCGTCGCCCACGAACATGAGGATGCGAAAATCGGCCAACAGTTTTTGATCGGTCATGAGATTATCTCCCGAAAGCGGTATCGGAGTCGAAGCCGCCGCCTACAACTACGAACTAACGGTCTGGCTACGACTTTTGATGGGTGGCATGCTTTCACGCGCTAGCAAGTAAGCATGCCTACGCCCGTAGGTCGAAGGCATGCCACCCCCAACTTTTACCGCGCTAAGCGGGTAGCCGCCAGTTGTTCAAGTGCATCGCAAGCCGTGGTGAGAGATACCGGGCCGTGGCAGTGCGTGGCAAAATCGCGGCAACGCTCGGCAACGGTTGGAGAATCGAGGAGCGTTGCCAAGGCATCGGCAACCATGCGACCACGAAACTCGGAAACGGCAATTTCTTGGGCCACGCCAAGTCGAACCAAGCGCCGAGAGTTGTCGAATTGGTCGTACGACATGGGCTGAACGACATGCGGAACCCCGGCGGCAAGCCCCTGGGCACAATTGCCGATGCCGCCGTGATGAACGAGCGCGGCCGTTCGAGGCAACAACTTGCTAAGCGGTACGAAACCGAAATGCCGCACGTGGGGCGGCAGCGGTGTCGGCAGTTGATGATCGTACTTCGTCAGCAGAATGCCACGCTGGCCCAGTCGCTCGCAGGCCTCCACGGCAGCCATGAAAAATGCATGAGCGGCCCGATTCGCGGAGCCTGGCGAAAAAGCGATCGGTGGCGAGCCGGATGCTAGAAAGTCGTTCAACTCGTCTGAAAGCTGCGTGTGTTCTTGAGAATCCCACAGCGGAAATCCGACGGTATGCGTGTGTTGAGGCCAATCTGGCTGCGGGGGACCGAACCACTCGGGGAAGAGCGCAAGAATCAGATCCGACTGGTACAGCCAGCGTGAAAAGATTCTTTTTACAGGAGCAAGCCCTAATTCACGCCGCAAACGATTGAGTTCACCGCCGAGCACAGGACGAACAAAGAGCGCATCCGACATGCGATACTGAAGCCGCTTGAGCCATCGCGGCACACGAGGCCCCAGCAGCGCGCCTTTTAGCCGTGGCGAATCGTAAAGGCTCCACAACAAACTCGGCGCGAGTAGTACGCTGGCCACAGGCACACGCTCCTTCTCGCCCAACGTTCGGCTGGCCAGGTCGAGAGCATGGGCACAGTAAATCGTATTGCCGGGTTCGTAGTTTGCGGCAAGCAACTCGTAGAGCGGACGAAGAACTCGCGATGCGGCATGGGTAAGCACGAGCTTCGGCCCCCGAATCGGGTGCCACAGGTCGCGGTGCTGAGAGAGCCGAATGTATTCGTCGCGGCTGCCGAGCGGTAAAAGCTCAAGGCCAGCGTGATGCACTACGTCTTCGAAGTAGGGATTCGCCACGATTTTGACGCGATGCCCACGTCGTGCCAACGAAGTGCCCAGCCCCAGCATCGGATGAACGTCGCCATAGCTTCCGAGCGCGGTGATGATGAACTGCGTCACTGCCGATACGTTCCTACAAGGTGATTCTGGGGAAAGCTTTTCGTCCAGGTGCCGTGCAAATCCAGCTTGTCACTATACTCGTGGGGGCCGACAATGATGAGGGTCGAGCGAGTTTACTGTACGCCAGTGTTAGAACGCGATGGGAATAGGGATGCCACCCAACGCCGTTAACCATTTTTTCCGCAGATGGCCTTGAATTGAAAAGAATTGAAAAGGGTTAGCCGCGTAGAGCGGCGCCCACTACGCTTGGTTAATGCATTCCAAAACACCTTCTTGAACCATCTCTATGACACCCGACGACCGCAAGAAGTTCTATACGTCGCAAGAGGAAGAAGACGACGTGGAATATGAGCTCGAGCCGATCGATCCGGCAATTCTTGCCGCGGAGAAGCGGCGGGCTCAAGAGGTGCTCGAGGAAACCAAGGTTTACATCGACTTGGATGAAATCTATCGAGATGCGTCGCGGCAAAACGCCGATGAGATCGTTCGGAATTGGCTCCAAGGATTACGCAAGAATTTCCGCTTCAGTTGGAAGCATTTGCTGATTGCTCTCGCGATCCTGGGAATCATCGTTACGTTGGCCTGGCTCGATCGGCTGGCCCCTGCAATCGTGGTAGGAACCATGGTCGCGGTGGGGGGGATTTATCTTTACTTCCATTGGCACGAGCAAAAAGTCGAAGAGGAAGCCACGGCCCGGCGCGAAGCGTTGTATGCCAAACGCAAAGCCTACTTTGAAGGGAAGAACCGAGGAAGCGGAGATACCGCCCAGGATGACGATGCACGATGAGTCGGCCAGGACGAACGCGACGTTGATTTCAACGCCACCGAAAACTGCTGAAAAATGCAGCCATAGGGCTGCCGCGGTCGGCAGCCGATTTCGGTTTTCGGTGGCCGAGCTTATTGTCGCGATGACCGTTGCAGCCGTTTCTTTTGGCCTGCTTCATTCGCTCGGCAGCACTTCGGGCACCGCGACGGTCTTGGGATTTGTCGCTCTTGCGGGGCTGTTAGCGCATGTGCTCGGCGTTAATCCACCGAACGCGATGGTGCTGTCATGGTGGTTTATTCTTGTGCTGTATGTTGCGTTGAGCTTGGTGGCGGCAATTTTCCCTGGCATTGCATGAACCAAACTAGTGGTCTGTCAGTCTTGATTTGATGGGTGGCATGCTTTCACGCGGTAGCGGGTAAGCATGCCTACGCCCAGAAGGCGAAGGCATGCCACCCATCAAATGACCATGGACAAACCACTAGTCTCTGGGCATCACATTATTGATTCTTGCATTGAGAGTAAGGCACTCTAACAAAACCGTCTGAGAGAGGGAGACAGTCCCATTTTGCTGCGAAGACTCCGCAAAATCGGGACAGTCCCCGCCGGTTTTGTTAGAGTTCCTAAATGAAATTTCGGCTTTGGACTTTGGGCTTTCGGCAAGACAATCTGGCCCAATGCCCAATGCCGTTTTCCTCGCTCATTCTCAATGCATGACTCGATAATAATATGCTTGCCTCTGTGAATTACTATTGCGTTTTCAGGTTTACCGTACTGTAATGCGCCATCCGAGCGTAGCGGCGTGGCCGCCGCGAAAACTTTGTTCCGATGTCGATAAACTCGGAAAATGCACTAATTCCCTCGCTTCGCTCCCCTGCTCTCCGCCGTGCCGTCGCTTCCGATAACCATCACGCAGTATGTTGTCGCCCTGGTCTTGACCGTGATTGGTTGCGTCGTGCAAGGCAGCGTGGGCATCGGTTATGCCGTGATCGTGGCGCCGATTCTGATGCTTTACGCTCCGCCCTTCGTGCCCGGTCCCATTGTTTTTGGCGCCCTGCTGCTCGTTATCATGATAGCCATTCATGAACGTCGAGACGTAATCGTGAGCGATTTGGGGTCTGCCACGCTCGGGCGTATCGTGGGCACCATTCCCGGTGCGTACATGCTCAGCGCGTTGCCCACGACCGTTTACGAGCTGCTGTTCGGCATGATGGCGTTGTTAGGCGTGGCGGTAAGCATGATGGGCTGGCATATTCCACCGACACGACGCAACGTATTCACCGCGTCGATATTCTCCGGGTTCATGAGTACCGTATCGTCGATGGGCGGGCCGCCGATGGCACTCGTTTATCAAAACGAAGAGGGACCACGGATACGGGCGACCATTTCGGCAATCTTCATGGTGGGGGCCTTCGTGTCGCTTGTCGGCATGCGATGGGCAGGACGGTTCGGCATGACCGACTTCCTGCTGGGCCTGGCGCTTTTGCCCGGAGTCGTGGCGGGTTTTTTGATTTCGCGCTACACGGCATCGCGAATGGATGCCAAACATGTGCGGCCGGCACTCTTGGCCGTGACCGCTATCTGCGGCGTGGCGGTTATCGCGCGATCAATCTTGCTCGGCCCCTGACTTGGTCTTCTCGATCCAACGGCGGACGTTTTGTTCAAGCACCCCGAGCGGCACCGCGCCGCTTCCTAACACCACGCGGTGAAACTTTCGCACGTCGAAGTTGTCGCCCAGCGTTTTTTCTGCTTCGGCACGAAGCTCGCGAATTTTCAGCTCTCCCGTTTTGTAAGCGAGCGCCTGCCCGGGCCAGCCGACGTAACGATCGACCTCGGCACGAATATCGTGCATGGGCAACGCGGAGTTATCTCGCATAAATTCGACCGCTTGCTCACGAGTCCATCCCAGATAATGGATGCCCGTGTCGACGACTAATCGGCACGCACGCCATACTTCCATCGTGAGTCGGCCAAAGTCGTTGTAAGGATCTGTGTAGAACCCCACTTCGAGGCCGAGTCTTTCGGCATAGAGCGCCCAGCCTTCGACAAAGGCCGTGAAGCCGGAATACTTTCTGAATTTCGGCAGGTTTTCAAGTTCTTGCTGGAGGGCGATTTGTAAATGGTGCCCTGGCACGGCTTCGTGCAGCGAAAGCGCTTCGAGCATATAGAGCGGGCGACTCGGCAAGTTGTAGGTATTGATATAGAAGAACCCGGCCCGCGTGCCGTCGCCGGCAGGCGACTGGTAGTAAGCGAATACCGATTGAGGAGCAATGTACTCGGGAATCTCTCGTATTCCGTAAGGCATTCGCGGCAAATGGCTGAAGAGTTTGGGCAGTTCGCCGTCCATTCGCTTGAGGATGTAGGAAGCCTCTTTTTTAAGTTCCAGCGGGGTTTTGGCGTAAAATTTTGGATCGGTGCGCAAGTACTCGGTGAACTTCGCGAAATCGCCTTCGAATTTGAGGTCGCGAATAACCTGATCCATTTCGCCGCGGATGCGTTTCACCTCAGCCAAGCCAATCGCATGCACTTCCTCGGGAGTGCGGCCCTCGATCGTGGTGTATTTTTCGACGCAGAAGCGGTAATAGTCGCGCCCTTTGGGCAATGCCGAGGCGGCAATCGTGCCGCGGCAATTGGGCACGTACTCGTTCTTCATGAAGTCGTAAAACTCGCGATACGCGGGAACCACACTGCCGGCGATTGCATCGCGACCGGCCGCTCGCAATCGTTCCCACTCGCTTTCAGGAACACTCTCGGGAAACTTTTTGAAAGGTTCATAGAGGGAACTCCTTTCTGGATCTTCAAGAATCTGTGCCTGCAGAGGTTCCGCAAAGCGTTGCATGATGACGCTCGGCACGGTAACACCTTGCCGTATGCCTTCGCGCATAAGCTCGGTGTGGCCTTGCGCGTATTTCGGAAAGGCATTTAGACGCGCGATGTAATTCTCGTAATCGCGTGTGGTTTGCAGCGACAAGTCGCGAGCGATTTCGGGGAATTCGATATGGAAGCCCCACCGATCGCTAATCGGCACCAAGTGTGTTTGAAAAACATACTCCTGGCCGTCTTCATCTAGCTTAAGAGCGAAAATATCGTAGTTGATTTGATCGAGCGGAGAGAGTGCCTTGCGGTCGATTGCTTCGAGCCGTTTGGTAAATTGAACCCGATCTGCTTCGCGCCGCTTTTCATCCGCAAGCGATACTTTAGCCAATTGGTCGTCGTAGCGGTCGTCGCCCACATCCGTAGCGAATTGGGGGCTTTCTCGCAGCCGGTATTCCCAGGCGTCATCCAGCAGTTTCGAAAACTGCTTGGCGGCAGAATCCTCGGCATGAGCCACCTGAAGGGAAAACAGCGCCCCGATCATCGCCAAGAAAAAAGTGGGGATTGGGTGGTTGAACTTCATGAAAATCTCCAGGCGTCCATCGCGTTCTAAGTGAAGGTGACGACCATGATCGTGGAACCTGGCTTGGATTCCAGCGGGTTTCTTCAGATTAATAGCCAGTTTACATTAGGGGGGCGATGCGTCACACTGCTGCTTGGGTTACATCGAGTCCCCTCGAAAAGGATCTAGATCATGTCGACACCTTGGATCATCGGCGGCCGTAGCTGCGGACGCTTCCTTGCTATTCTCGTCGCTTCGCTCGTTTGCACGCTCGGCGCGTGGAAGAACGCTACCGCTGCCGAACTAGCCGACCAGGCGACATCGCTCAAACTCGTGCCAGCAAGCGCTGCCTACTACTCGGCAAGCTTGCGGATGAAGGAGCAATACAAAGCCTTCCTGAAAAGCAACGCTTACGACAAGCTCATGCAGATTCAACTCGTGCAGCTAGCAAAAGGCCAAATCGAGTATCAATGGGCTCAACCGTCGTTTCCCGTGCTGCAGAAAATCAAAGGCTACCTCGATTCAGACGAGGGACAAGATGCGATAGCCGTGGTCAAAGAAATGTTTGCCGACGAGATCTTCGCGTACGGCGGCGAGGATATTACCAAGTGGTTCAATCTGGCTGTGGAGCTCAGCAGCATCCAGCAAAGTGCCCGCCAAGAAGCGGCGGAGAACGAGGAGCCGTTCGACCAAGTCATGAAACGCCGCGTGTTCGAGTACCTCGAATCGCAGGAAGACGATTATGAAGTGCCAACGATTGTCGTCGGGTTCCAGGTGAAGGATGCCGAGAAGGCCCAGCAACAGTTAGACGTGGTGCATGGACGTCTTCGCGATTTGCTAGACAAGAAGCAGCCGGAAATTGCCGCGCGATTAAAACGCGACCAGATCGCGGGGCGCGAGTTTCTCACACTGCAACTCGACGGATCGATGATTCCTTGGGACAAACTCCAAGAGCAGACAGACGAAGACGTCACGCCCGAAGATTTCGAGAAATGGCAAAAACTGGTAAAGGATAAGTCGGTTGCCGTGGCGCTCGGCGTTGTCGAGAACCATGTGTTGCTTTCTATCGGTGCTTCGACGGACCACCTGGAAAAACTGGGGAAAGGCCCTTTGCTGGCCGAAAACGAAGCCATCAAGCGATTGGAAAAGCACGCGGGCGAACGGGTTGTTTCGATCGCTTACCTGAGTAAAGTGATCGCCGATTCGATGGCGTCGCCGCAAAAAACCGTGAACGACCTTACAAACTCCGTGGGAGAGGCCCTCGAAGAGGCCGAGGTCGATGAAGAACTGCGGCAACAATTGATCGAAGACATTCAATCGGCCGATTTGTCGAAATACATGCCGTCTCCCGGCGAAACATCGACGATTTCATTCCTGACCGAGCGGGGCTACGAAGGCTACCAATACCAGACAGGCACCAACCCAATGATGGATAGCTCGAAGCCACTCGATATTCTCAACCATGTGGGTGGCAGTCCGCTGCTGTGCATCGCTTCGCGATCGAAAGACACCGTGGAGGACTACGACGCTGCCGTGGCTTGGTTAAAGAAGGTAGCTGTCGATGTTGAAAAAATCGTCGAAAGCAAGGCCAAGCCGGAACAATGGGAGCAGTACCAAGAACATCGCGATGAGATCATTTCTCTATTGAAAAGGCTCGACAAAGCCAACCGCGAATATCTCTACCCGGCGCTGGCCCAAGCGGACGGTGCGTTGGTAATCGACGCCTCGGCGGAGAGCAAGCAGTGGACATCGCACATGCCGAAGTCGCCAAAGAATTTGCCCATGCTCGAAGTCGGGCTCGTAACGAGCGTTTCTGATACGGAGCAATTCAAGCAAGGTGTGAATGAGTACTTTGCCGTGGCCAAGGAGGCCCTGGTCTTGGCGCACGAAATTTCTCCAGACGATGTGCCGGACGTGAAATTGCCTAAACCAGAAAAGCTCGATGTGAGCGACGGCAAGGTATTTGCTTACTCGTTCCCCGAGGAATGGGGCATCGACACTCAAGTTGCTCCCACGACCGGCATTACAACCAACACGGCCGTGCTTGCCGCCATGCCGGCAACGGCGGAACGGTTGCTGAAATCGACGCCCACGACGATCGACACGTCGCTCGACTTGAAACGGCCGGCGGCACTCGTGACTCATGTGGAGATCGCCAAAACGATCGACCGACTGCGGCCATGGATCGATTACGGCCTCGGAGTCGCCATGGGCAACATCAAGAAAGAAAAACCGGCTGACGCGGATGATGAGGACTTCGAGGAGGACGAGCCGCGGGAACCGAATCCGATCGCGTTCCAAATGGGATTCGTTATGCCGCAGTTCTATCAGTTCCTCGATGCCGCATCGGCTTTGCGGAGCGTGACGAGCATTACCTACGAAGAAGATGGCGTTTGGGTAACGCACTCGGAAACGTACATCAAAGACCTCGAAGACTGATTTGCCTTTAAAATCTTCAAATAAAATGCCCAAGGGCTGGCCTGCACCTCGCGCAAGCCAGCCCTTGTTTTTATTTTTGCCGAGAGCAATACCGGGCGTTCCATCCCTGTAGCAGTCGCAGCGGCTACTTGCGTTTGTCCATCGGCACGAACTTGCGTTCCGTTTCACCAGTATAGACTTGCCGGGGTCGGCAAATACGGGTGCTGGGGTTGCGATGCATTTCCAGCCAGTGGGCGATCCAGCCCGAAAGGCGGCCCATCGCGAACAATACGGTAAACATCGGAACCGGAATGCCGATGGCTCGGTAAATAACGCCCGAGTAGAAATCGACGTTCGGATACAGCTTTCGCTCCACGAAGTACGGGTCGTGGAGAGCTACTTCTTCGAGCTGCTTGGCGATATCGAAAATCGGGTCATCGATGGCCCGCTTGGCGAGCAGCTTATCGCAGGCCGCCTTGATGATCGTGGCCCGTGGATCGTAGTTCTTGTACACGCGGTGGCCGAAGCCCATGAGCAAGAAATTGTTTTTCTTGTCCTTGGCCATATCAACGTATTTTTTGACATTGCCACCGTCGTTCTGAATTTGCTGCAACATGGCCACGCAGGCTTCGTTGGCACCACCGTGCAGCGGCCCCCACAGAGCACAAATGCCGGCCGAGATCGAAGCAAACAGGTTCGCTTCCGACGAACCGACCATGCGCACCGTCGAAGTGCTGCAATTCTGTTCGTGGTCGGCATGCACGATGAGCAGCAGGTTCAAGGCATCGACAAAATCGGGATCGGCCTCGTATGGCTGCGTGGGCACAGCGAACATCATCCGCAGGAAATTTTCGCAGTACGTAAGATCGTTTCGCGGATAAACGAACGGCTGGCCGATCGATTTCTTGTAGGCGTAAGCGGCAATCGTCGGCAGCTTGGCCAGCAGGCGGAAGACCGACTGATTCACCTGCTCCGGATCCTTCACGCTTAGCGAATCCTGGTAGAAGGTCGAAAGGGCACCACAAACCGAGCTCAAAATGGCCATCGGGTGAGCATCGCGCGGGAAGCCGTCGTAGAACAGCCGCATGTCTTCATGCAGCATCGTGTGCTTACGGAGCTTATTTCGGAAGTCTTCGAGTTCAGCGGCCGTGGGCAGCTCGCCATAAATCAGCAGGTAAGAAACCTCGATGAAATCGCAATTCGCGGCCAGTTGCTCGATCGGGTAGCCACGATAGCGAAGGACGCCCTTTTCGCCGTCGAGAAAGGTAATGGCGCTCGTCGTGGCACCCGTGTTCATGTAGCCTTCGTCGAGGGTAATAGTGCCCGTTTTGGCCCGTAGCTTGGAAATATCGATTGCATGTTCGTTTTCCGAACCGACGACAACCGGCAATTCAAGTTCCTTGTCGTCGACAGTCAGCTTGGCGACCTTTGACATCGAGCCTTACCCTTTCAAACCACAAAAGCGACCGCCAAAATACCGTGGAAAACTGGGGAGAATCCTCTTCCTGAACGCGGCGAACCCCCAGTTTAACGCCACGTTGCTAGGCGTTCAACGGGCCGGATTTAGCGACATAACAGCCAGCCCCGCCGTCGAGTGATTACGTCGCCTGCTCTGGCACGGGTGCTTCAGAAACCAATAGCTCGGTCGATATCTTGCCGTTCTTCATGAACACGGCCAGCGGATAAAGAACCCCCAGCGCCGGCAACGGATCGTGCCACGACCACACATCCGACACCGTGTGGCGATGATCGTGCAATAACTGCTTGGCATGCTGCCAGCGTTCTTTCACGTCCACGGCCTGGGTGAGACCTTCAAACAGTCCCCGCAGCGAGTGGAAGCGGTGCAGCTCGCCGCCGGAGTGACGCCACGCGTGGTAAGCGTCGCGCATTTCCTCCAAACGGTCGTTGTCGCTGGCGATTTCTTCGAGCGTGGCCAGGAGTGCCATGACCGGAGTTTCGGTCTTCACATCGGAACTGTGGGGGTCCACTGTCGGCACGGTTCCGTCGATCGCAAGCCGATACAGAAGCCACGGATAATCCCAGCCAGACGCCACGGACTGCGTCAAACCGCCCCAGAAGCGTGGATTGACCTCGATCAGCTTGGGGATATCGGCCCCGCCCTGCCATCGGAAATCGACCTCAGCCACACCATGCCAGCCAAGGCTCCCCAGCAAATGCCCGCCTGTTTGCGCCATGGCCGGTGCATCGACTGTTTCGCGCAACACGCCCGTGCCACTTTTGAGCGGATAGGTGCGCAGGTTGTGGTAAGTCATTGTTGCGCGAACCTGCCCATGATCGAACAGAAATGTGGTGCAGTAGTCGTCGCCGGGCACCGTCGCTTGCAACAACGGATACTCATTGGAGGGCAAGTGATAGCGCTGCGCGAATTCCTCCGCGGCCTTTACCGCGTCATCAGGATCATGCACCTGCTTCACGCCCACGGCCGCCGCCGAACGACGCACTTTGACGAACGCCGGGTAGCTAAATCCTTGCGCCTTCACTCGAAACTCTTCCGCAGAATCGGCGACAATCGTTTCCGGTATCGGCAATTCCCGCTGCTGACATAGCCGCGCCAGAGAGCCCTTGTCGTCGACTTGCAAAATCTGCTCGATCGTGGGAATCGCCATTTTGATCAACGGCTCGAACCGCTCACGGTGCCGTGCGATGAGATACGTTTCTTTATGAAACGGCATGAGCACATACTCTTCGCCCTCGCGCGCGTATTCACGAACCACTTCCTCTAGCTTGTCGAGGAAACCTTCCGGGTCTCGATCGGGGTTCGGATACAAAAACTTTGCGATCGTATATTTTGAAAAGCTGGTGGGAGAAAACGGGTACTCGTCGCCGGCAATCACTTCGACGCCCTTTTTCCCCAAACTCCGCGCGGCGGTCAGCGCATTCCATCCTCGTGAAAACGTAAGAATAGCTCGCATGAATCAACTCGTAGGGCTAAAAAACGCAGGGCCAATGCTGCGAGTAAGAATAGCCGCTCGCGCTAAATGCCTCAACAAGAGCTACCGTTTCAATCGCGTTTCTCACGCCAGAATATCATGCACCACGTGTCCAGCCACGTCGGTGAGACGGAAATCGCGACCCTGGTAGCGATAGGTGAGCCGCTGGTGATCGACGCCGAGCAAATGCAGCATTGTGGCGTGCAGGTCGTGAACGTGTACCGTGTTTTCCACGGCGTGATACCCGAGCTCGTCGGTCGCCCCGTAAGACATACCGCCCTTGATGCCGCCGCCGGCCATCCACATCGTGAATCCACGAATGTGGTGATCGCGACCCACCGTTTCTTTCGACAGGTCGCCCTGGGCCATCGGCGTGCGGCCAAACTCGCCGCCCCAAATCACGAGGGTATCTTCGAGCATGCCGCGCTGCTTTAAGTCGCGAATGAGTGCGGCAGACGGCTGATCGGCCGAGGTGCAAAGCTCATCCAGGTGCTTCTTGAGGCCCGTGTGGAAATCCCAATCGCGATGGTACAGGTGAATAAATCGCACGCCGCGTTCCGCCAGGCGGCGGGCCAGCAAACAGTTGTAAGCAAACGAGCCGTCGGGGCCGGTTACGCCGTAAGCATCAAGCACGCTCTTCGGCTCATCGGCAATGTTCACCAGGTCGGGCACGCTCATCTGCATGCGGTACGCAAGTTCGTATTGAGCGATGCGAGTGGCAATGTCCGGATTGTGTTCCACCGCATCTCGCATGCGGTTGAGTTTGTTGACGGCCGTGATCACATCGTCCTGCCGCGCACGATCGACGCCCGGCGGATTGCCCACGTAATGCACGGGATCGCCCGTTGAATGAAACGGCACCCCCTGATACTTGCCCGGCAGAAAACCACTATGCCACTGGCGCGACGACACGGGCTGCGGCGAACGCGACCCGGCACGGCTGGTGAGCACGACGAATCCGGGCAAGTCCTCGCAATCGCTGCCCAGGCCGTAGTTGACCCAACTGCCCATGCTCGGCCTGCCGGAGATGGCCGTGCCCGTGTTCATGAACGTGTGGGCCGGGTCGTGGTTGATCTGCTCGGTTTGCATCGAGCGCACAATGCAGATGTCGTCGGCAATGCCGCCGATGTGCGGCAGCAAGTTGCTGATGTTCTGCCCCGATTCGCCAACTCGCTTGAAAGTCGATTGCGGACCAAAGCACAACATTTGCTGGCCTTGGAGTTGCGCCACCGGCTGGCCTTTGGTGAAGGACTCGGGAACCGGCGAGCCGGTCATTTCGGCGAGCTTCGGCTTGTCGTCGAACAGCTCCAACTGCGACGGCCCGCCTGCCATGCACAAAAAAATCACTCGCTTCGCCTTCGGTGCCACATGCAGCGGGTTCACAACACCGCCGCTAGCCGATGCGTTTGCTGCTGCCAAAACTTTTGGCTGAACCAACCCCGCAAGCGCCATCGAGCCGAGGCCCAACGAAGCCCTGCCCAAAAACGAGCGGCGGGCCATCAGATCGTTCGGTAGATTCTCGTACATCGCTTGTACCCTTGTACCTACGTCTGCAGGCCTTAGTTTCTGGTAATCGTTTCGTTCAAGTTCAGCAGCACACGGCTAACCGAGGTCCAAGCCGCGAGTTCGGCCACGTTCGCATCCTGGGGCCGCTCCGAAATACCAACCGATACGATCGCCTCGGCCGCTTCAGGATCGGCAGTGAACTCGGCACGGTGCTTCTGTAACAAACCAGCGAGCAACATTTTTTCTTCGGCAACCGGCGCGCGGCCCAGTACCTGCCTCCAGGCCCATTGAATGCGTTCGCCGTCGTCGGTGGCCTTGCTCGCCAGAACTTTCGCCGCCAGCGCGCGTGCCGCCTCGATAAACGATGGATCGTTCAGCAACACCAGCGCTGCGGTGGGAGTACATGAAATGGCCCGGTCTGCCGTGCATTCTTCGCGCGACGGTGCGTCGAAGGCAAGCAACGCCGGGTGCAAGAACTGTCGCTGCCAGTGCATGTACACGGCACGACGGAATTGGTTCGCGTCGGCCGATGGCGCGTAATCACGCTCGGGAAAATTCAATGCCGAGTAATACTTGGCCGGCTGATAAGGCTTCACAATGTCGCCGCCCAGCTTTTTGATCAACAAGCCGCTCACGGCGAGCGCATTGTCGCGAATCTCTTCGGCCTGCAAGCGGAATCGCGATTGCCGGGCAACCAGGCGGTTATCGATATCCGCCTCCTCCAACTCGGGCCTCGGTAACGATGACTGCCGATAGGCGCTCGAGGTCACCATCATGCGAACCATGCGCTTCATGTCCCAGTCGTGATCCATGAAATCCACGGCCAACCAATCAAGCAAATCTTGGTTCTGCGGCAACTCGCCTCGCGAGCCCATGTCGATAAGCTCCTTCGAGAGCCCGACACCGTAGTACATCTTCCACAAACGATTCATCACGACACGCGCTGTGAGCGGGTTATCACGAGAAACCAGCCAGTTGGCCAAATCCAATCGGGTAGCCCGGCGATCTCCCGTTTCCAATTGCTGAAGAAAATGAGGCACTTTCGGCTCGACCACGGGCCCCGAGTCGTCCATCCAATTGCCACGCGGCAATACCCGAATCTCACGCGGCGTTACCGCCTGGGTGATCATCGTGGGCACGAACTGTGCTTCGAGATCGACTCGCTCCTTCTTCAACTGAACCAACTCTGTTTTAAGCTCCTCGATCGTCGCCGATGGCAGTGTCACCGGCTCGCCGTTTTCCCTCGCTTTTCGCACGCGCTGCTTGCGCTGCACGCCGTTGCGCAACGTTTCTTGGATATCCGTTTCGACCTCGGCAATCCGCTTGTCGAGCTCCTGGATTTTCTCATACACAGGAAGCGTCCACGCCAGCATTTCGGGCGGACGCTGCGTGGGGATGTCGTTGCCGCCCACGGACTGGAACGAACCGAATTCATCGACGTCCGCAAAAAACGCAGCCATGCTGTAAAAATCAGCTTGCGAGTACGGATCGAACTTATGATCGTGGCATTGAGCGCAGCCCATCGAGCCGGCCATCCAGGCCTCCGAGAAATTGCGAACCCGATCGGCCAAATAAATGGCGCGATATTCCTTGTCCTGGGCACCCCCTTCGTGCGTCGTTTGCAACACCCGGTTGTAGCCGGTCGCCACGAGTTGCCACATCGTGGGGTTCGGCAACAAATCGCCAGCCAGTTGTTCGATCGTGAACTGGTTGAACGGCAGATTGTCGTTGAACGCCTTGATCACGTAATCGCGATACGGCGTAATGCGATGATCCTGGTCGCCGTGGTAACCAACCGTGGTGGCAAACCGCACCAGGTCGAACCACCAGGTCGCCATGCGCTCGCCAAACTCGGGCGACGCCAGCAACCGATCCACAAGCCGCTCGTAGGCATCCGGCCTTTTATCGGCAACGAACTTATCCACTTGAGCCGGCGTCGGCGGCAAACCCGTCAGATCGAAATACAAACGGCGAATCAGAGTGACACGGTCGGCCTCGGGCGACGGTGTGAGCCCCTTGGCTTCGATACGCGACAACAAAAAGCGATCGATGTCGTTCCGCGGCCACTCTTTATTAGAGACGCTCGGCACCTCGGGCCGCTGCGGCGGAATGTAGGCCCAATGAGGCTCGTACTTCGCGCCCGAATCGATCCACTTGCGAAGCAGTTCGATTTGCTCCGGCGCAAGGGGCGGCTTTTTCGACACCGCCGGGGGCATCCGCAAATCGGGGTCCTCGCTCGTAATGCGATTCAATATCTCGCTGCCGTCGGCGTCGCCCGGCACGATGGCCCACTCGGTGGCCCCTTCAAACGTATCGAGCCGCAGATCGGCCTCGCGGTTCGCGGAATCCGGCCCGTGACATGCAATGCAATTATCGGCCAGAATCGCTCGAATGTCGCGGTTGAAGCTGAGTTCCGCTTTGGCTGGCCCCTTGGCAACTGTGATTGTCGCCCCAGCCGACATGGCGCAGAAAGCCACAAAGGTCGAAAACCGTGCCCAAAAACAATTATGCAATTGGCCCATAATGCGAAAAAAACGGCCACAAGGAACGGAATGCGACGGTTCCGCAACCAAATGCCAACCGCCACGGCTACTCCGACCTAATCGCCGCAAGGTACCTGCCCGTCGGAGTTTACAGAACTCTTGCCATTATCATTGCAAGCCCGTGGATGGGCAAGGTTGAGGGGTACCAACCCGCCACTCCAACACTTGGCGAAATGAGCCCTTCTCTCAGTAGTTTATTAGGGCCTAATGCCATGGAATATGACATTTTCCCCGCTAATAGTTAATGTCGGTTTGCACCCAATTTTTGCGGTCTAAACTCGCGATCGGGGCTGAACTGTACCCGTTGGGGGTACCTGGCATGCAACGACGATTGTTAAACTGCATCTGTCAGAGAATTGCGGCGATTTCTTACCGACGCCATAATAAGGCTTCCCCTCCACATCGCGTCCTTCCCCTCGCATTCATTCCTTCCAGAGATTCAAAATGGACCAAGCGAACCTGTCGCGTCGCACCTTCATCGTCAGTTCCGCGGCCGCTACCGCCGCCGTGGCCGCCCCCACGGTTCTGAAAGCTCAAGCAGCCCCCTCCAAAACGGGACCAAACGAACGGCTTCGCCTCGGTTTCATCGGCGTCGGCGGACGGGCCCAGGCCCATCTCGATTCCGCCATCAAACTGCATAACGACACCGGCAAAGTGGAAATCGCCACCGTTTGCGACGTGTTCAATCGCTACCGAAAAACGTCGGCCCAAAAGGTGGGCCGTGCGACCGGAAAGAGACCCAAACAAACCGGCGATTACCGCGACATTCTCAACGATGATGCGATCGACGCCGTGGTCATTTCCACCCCCGACCACTGGCACGCCAAACAAACGCTCGATGCCTTCAAAGCCGGCAAGCACGTTTACTGCGAAAAACCAATGACGCACAGCGTGCAAGAAGCAATCGACGTTTACAAAGCTTGGAAAGACTCCGGCCTCGTCATGCAGGTCGGCGTGCAATCCACCGCCCTGCCCGTCTGGAAAGACGCCCGCCAACGCATTTGCGACGGACAGTTGGGCAAAGTGTTGATGTACCAAACATCCTACTTCCGAAATTCCGACGTCGGCCAATGGCGCTATTATGGATTGGCCGAAGATATGACACCGAAGAATGTAGATTGGAAAATGTTCCTCGGCACCGAGTTCGATCTCGCGCCCGAGATGCCGTTCGATCGAGCCAAGTTCGCCCAGTGGCGTTGTTACTGGGACTTCGGTGCCGGCATGTACACCGACTTGTTCGTACACCGCACCACCTCAATGCTCGCCGCCACGGGGTTGCGATTCCCGGGCCGCGTTGTCGGTGCCGGCGGCATCTATTTCGAATACGACGGCCGCGACGTGCCCGATGTCGCGACCGTGGTCGCCGATTTCCCCGAAGGCGTTCAAGGCCTTGTCAGTTCCACGATGAGCTGCCAGGAAACACCGATGCCGCAAATCATCCGCGGTCATAATGGCTCGTTTGTGTTTGGTGTCGGCGAAGGGTTCGATGGCTACGATTTCGTGGCCGAACGACCGCAGGCCACGCACGACAGCAAGATCAAGAGCGAGCGCATCGGCGTTGGCCAAGTATCGAATACGTCGCTCGCGCACTTCGATAACTTCTGCGACGCGGCCATTGCCGGCACGCCAGATCAAGTGAACTGCTCGCCTGAACTCGGTGCCGCTGCCATGGTCATCGTCAAGCTCGGCTCGCAAAGCTATCGCGATGGCAAAGTCTTCCACTTCGACCCAGCGACGCTCACCGTAAAAGACGCCGACGGAAGCTGGGCCAAAGGTTGGGAGCAAATGTCTCACACCGGCGCTTCGCCCAAGCACGTGCCCGGCTGGAAGGCCGGCGACACAGGCAGCAAACTATACCCACCCGGCTACATGAAACTGGCCGGCCCTTGGGTGGACGGAGTCGATCCGGCCGCATCCCCCGAAGCCGCCGGTTAATTCCTACCTCGCTCAAGGAGTTGCCCCTTGCAACCACAACCACGCCGATGGTGCGCGCTCGCGGCGCTGCTGCTCACAGCTTTCTTCACACCGTCGCTTGCCACGCAAGCCCATGCCGAAATCGTGCTGCACGTTGCTCCGAACGGCAACGACGAAGCGGACGGCTCCGCGAGCAAGCCATTGAAAACATTGCACGCAGCCCAGAAAATCCTGCGCGAGCGCTTTGCAGCGGGCGAGCCAGGGTCTGCACGCGTGGAGTTGGCCAACGGCGTTTATCAACTCTCCGAACCTCTCGTGCTCTCCGCCGAAGATTCGGGCGAATCGGCCACCTCGCGAGTCGAGTATGTCGCGCCAGGCGGCAAAGCAATTCTCAGCGCGGGATTGCCCATCATCGGCTGGCAACGGAAAGACAATCGTTGGGTCGCCAAGGTTCCTGACTCGATTCCTACGTTTCGCGACATGTGGGTCAACGGCCGCCGCGCGGTTCGCGCGCGCACGCCGAACGAAGGCTACTTCCGTGTCGAGTCGTCCGGTCCCGATAGACGCACCAGCTTCACCACGCGGCCGGAAGATTTCATTCAACTTGCTAGTCCAACAGTCGCCGAAGTCGTTTTCCTGCACGACTGGTCGATATCGCGTATTCGCTTCGCGGCAGTCGAACCCGAGTCGCGTACCTACCGATTTGCCGACAATATCGGCGGTAACATGAAGCAGTTTGCAATCAACAGTTTTGAGCCGAACCCGCGTTATTTTGTGGAAAATGCGCCCGAATGCTTGGACTCGCCGGGAGAATGGTTTTTCGACGAAGCCTTGCGCGAACTGCATTACATCCCGCGCGAGGGAGAGTCGTCTGATACGGCGCGGGTTATCGTTCCCAATTTGACCGAGGTTGTAGCGATCCGCGGCACTCAAGAACGGCCAGCCAAGCATATCGTTTTCAAAGGCGTTACGTTCGCCCATGCGAAATTTACCCCACCGCCACACGGTTATGCGGGCATTCAATCCAATTGGCATGAACGCCGCGCTACGCCGAACGACGATGCATCAATCATGATGCCCGCGGGCGTTGTTGCCGATTACGCAAATGATTGTGTGTTCACGAACTGCCGCTTCGAGCACATGGCCGGCTGCGGCTTGCACTTCCACCGCACAATAGACGTACGAATCGAGCGATCTCATTTCAATGACCTGGGCGGCGACGGCATTCTCATCGGATCCAATTCCGATGATCCACAGAACTCCATAGGGGCTATGGTGGAAAATTGCACTATCGAAAACTGTGGCGCTACTTATACCGGTGCAATCGGCATCTGGATTGGCTTCGCTCGCAATTCGCTGTTGGCGAACAACGAGCTCCGCAATCTTCCCTACTCGGGCATCTCAGTCGGCTGGGCATGGAATGATAGGCAGACAAACTGCTCGGGTCACGTGATTCGCGAGAACCATATCCACCACATTATGCAGGCGCTCTCCGATGGTGGCGGCATCTACACTCTGGGTCGCCAGCCAGGAACTGTTTTGGCAGGCAATGTAATTCACCACGTGCCCGTTAACGCCGGCCGCGCAGAGAGCAACGGCATTTTCATGGATGAGGGCTCCACGGATATCGTTGTCACCGGAAACACGATTTACGACATCGCGAAAAGCCCGATCCGATTCCATCGAGCGGGTGTCATCACGGTCAAAGAGAACCGCTTGGCAACCCGATCGGGCATCCCCATATTCATGTACAACGCGACCAACCCAGAAGTTATCCAGCGAATCGACAACACCGAAATCGACCAAGCCGACTGGCAACCTCCCGCGAATGACCCGGCAGTTGCCAAAGCAGGACCGCGCCCCATTACAAATCAGTGACTAGTGTTCTGTCAGTCTTGAATTGATGGGTGGCATGCTTTCACGCGGTAGCGGATAAGCATGCCTACGCCCAGAAGGTGAAGGCATGCCACCCATCAAATGACCATGGACAGAACACTAAAGCTGTTGAAAACCACGGTATCGGCCTTAAATCTGAACGACTACCCAGCGGTAGCCTGCATGGTTTGCCCCATCTTGCGCAAGCGTAACGCCAGCGCGACGCCAAACACACCAAGGGCCATCATATACGCGCCGATTAGTAGTGCGATGGCAATCAGCCCCGCACCGGGTCGCCATAGAATGAGCAGGCCAAAAATGGCCGACATGGCACCAGACAAACCGAGAATCCACTCGTCGTCGATTTCGTGGCGCAGCCGAATCGCCGCGTAGATTTCGAACGCGCCGCGCACGATGGCGGCAATGCCGATAATCGTGGCCGCCACCAAAAGCGTTAGCCCCGGGTAGAATATGGCAACAAAACCGGCGACGAGCGACAGGATCCCCAGAAAGACCATCGTCCACCAAACAGTGCCGTCCGACTCGCCGCGGAACCCCAAAAAGATTCCGAACAGGCCATCGAGAATGCTGAACGCGGCGAACAGAGCCACGAGCGCGATCAACGTAATGCCGGGCCAGGCAATTGCCAGAAACCCGATGACAATGGCAACCACGCCTCGCAATAGCATGACCCACCAGCGACGGCAAATCGTATCGAGCATTGTAACCTCCTGCGAAGATTGCGTTGAACCTGGTGAAACTGCCGCCAATTATGCGCTATCGCGGCGTGCGAATCACTAGCAACCGCACTTCCGTCATGCTTTCGATCGCCCAACGGAGGCCTTCGCGGCCCAGGCCGCTGTCTTTGACGCCGCCGTAAGGCATGTGGTCGGCTCGCCACGAGGGGATTTCGTTGATCAGGACGCCACCCACCCGCAGTTCATCCCAGGCTTTTTGAATTTTCACGATATCGCGAGTGAAGACGCCGGCCTGCAAGCCGTAATCGCTGCGGTTGACCTCGGCCAAGGCCTCGTCGAAGTCGCTGAATGAATCGAGGAGCGTGACAGGGCCAAAAATCTCGCGGCAGGAAGCGTCGGCATCGCGAGGCACGTTTTCGAGCACAGCCGGTTGCACGATGTGGCCGTCGCGCGAGCCGCCGCATAGCAGCCGAGCACCGCGTTTCACCGCGTTTCGGATCGTTTCTTCGATCCGCTTGGCATCGTCCTCGGAAATGATGGGGCCGACAAAGGTTTTTTCATCGCGCGGATCGCCGGCTTTGATTTTGCCGACAGCGGCGACAAATTTCTCCCGGAACGCATCGTAAATATCGCGATGCACATAAATGCGCTGCACGCTGATGCAGCTTTGTCCCGACTGGTAGTAGCCGCCGAAGATGCAGCGTTCAACCGCGTCGGCGATGTCCGCATCGCGGTCGATCACCACGGCCGCGTTACCGCCCAGTTCGAGCGTCACTTGTTTCTTGTGGGCGCGATCGCGGAGTTCCCAGCCCACTTCGCCGGAGCCGGTGAAGCTGAGTTTGCGAATGCGATCGTCTTCCACGAGCGCGCCGGAATCGCTCGACTTCAGCGGCAGGATCGAGAACGCACCGGCCGGAAGATCCGTTTCGGCCAAGATTTCGCCAAGCAAGATCGCGCTGATCGGCGTAGCGCTCGCCGGCTTGAGCACGAAGGGACAACCGACCGCGAGGGCCGGCACGATTTTGTGCGCCACCAAATTGAGCGGGAAATTCCACGGCGTGATGAAGGCGCATACGCCGATGGGCACTCGCTTCCACATGCCGCTGTAGCCGGCACCGCGTTCGGTGGTATCGAGCGTCAACAACTCGCCACCGACGCGAGTGGACTCCTCGACTCCGAGTTCGATCGTGGAGATCAATCGGGAAACTTCGCCGCGCGCGAATTGGATCGGCTTGCCCGCTTCCACCACGAGTACGTTGGCCAATTCCTCGGCCCGTTCGCGGCAACGAGTAAGCAAGTGGTTCAAAACGGCTTTGCGCTGCCAAGAACCGAGGCGGCGCATGGGTTCCACGGCATCGGCCGCGGCGGCAATGGCTCGATCGAGCGTAGCCGAGTCGGCGAGTGCGACATGGGCGGCCACGTCGCCGCGGTATTTATCCGTCACCGCGAGCGAAGCGTTCGGCTGCTCGGGTTTATTGGCGAGGTAGAGTGGATATTGTTTTTGCATGGCAATGGAATAGTCGAGAGCGGAGAGTCTAGAGTCGAGGGTAGTCGGCTGCGGGACTTGCGATCAACTCAAAGCGAGCCGGGGCGTCCTCGTCCCCGTCGGAGCAGAGGACCGCCCGGCTCGCTTTTAATTAGTAAGCAAAATGTACTGTTCCGCTGGCCCTCTGCTCTATGCCCTTTGCACTCCGCCCCGCCCTACCACAATACCTTGGCATCGCCTTGCCAGCGGACGAAACCTTCGATGGCTTCGAACTCGGGAAGGCCCAGTTTGTCGTAGAGTTGTGCCGTGTCGCGGTTGCGGTCTTCGGCACGTTTCCAAAACTCGCGCATGTCGGCACCCGGGAACAGGGCGCGATCTTTTTGCGACTGGTGCTTGAAGATCGCGATGCGTTTTCGATCGACTTCCTGCGGGCTGAGTGGAACGGCCATTTCGATTTCGTGCGGACCCCATTCGTGCCATGCACCACGGTAAAGCCACACCACGCAGTCCTGGTACCAATCGTCGTTTTTGCAGCGTTGACAGGCATTCAACACGGCGTTGAGACACACGCGATGCGTGCCGTGCGGGTCGGACAAATCGCCGGCGGCGTAGATTTGGTGGGGCCTTACTTTGCGAAGCAGTTCGACCGTCATGTGGATGTCTTCTTCACCAAGCGGCTTTTTCTTCACGCGGCCCGTTTCGTAGAACGGCATGTCCATAAAGTGGAGTTGCGAGTCGGGCACGCCGCAACTGCGGGTGGCCGCGCGGGCTTCACCACGACGAATCATGCCTTTGATCGTTTGCACGACGGGGCTATCGACCTGGCCGGGCAGTTTCTTGCGCAGCGTTTCTTCCACGTGAGCTTCTAGCTCCGCCGCTTTTTGTGGCGATACATCGAAGTGAGTGTTGAACTCGGCAACGAAGTCGGCGAAGCGGATCGCATCATCATCGAACACGGCGATGTTGCCCGAGGTTTGGTAAGCGACATGAACCTCGTGGCCGTGGTCGGCAAGGCGAATGAGCGTGCCGCCCATCGAGATTACATCATCATCGGGATGTGGTGAGAAAATGAGGACGCGCTTGGGGAAAATATCCTCGTGAGTTTGCGACAAGTCGCCCGGCCGTTTGGCGTGGGCCGGTTTCCCGCCGGGCCAACCGGAAATCGTCGATTGCAAATGGCGGAACACGGCGAGGTTGATAGCGTAAGCTGGCCCCCGCTCGGCAAGTAGGTCTTGCAGGCCCTCTTCGTTGTAGTCGTTGTCGGTGAGCTTGAGGATCGCCTTGTTCAGTTTGCGGGCAAGCCAAATAACGGCTTTGCGCACTCGGAATTCGTCCCACTCGACCGGGCCAACGAGCCATGGGGTTTTGTAGCGCGTGAGCGAGTCGGCGGCGGCTTCATCCAGCACGACCAGCGCGTTGGGATGATCTTGCAGGAAGCTGGCCGGGTTATTGGCCGTGATTTCGCCTTCGACGGTTTTCGCGACGATCGGCGCTTTGTGTTCGCCGAACGCGAGCATGATGACTTGTCGCGCGGTGAGAATCGTGCCGACGCCCATGGTGATCGCGCGGCGAGGCACGTGTTCCTGGCCGAAGAAGTCGCTGGCGGCATCGATACGCGTGATGCGATCGAGCGTGATGAGGCGAGTGCGGCTTTTTTCGCTCGAGCCCGGTTCGTTAAAACCGATATGGCCCGTGCGGCCGATGCCGAGGATTTGGATATCGATGCCGCCCGCCTTGACGATTTGCTCTTCGTACCACGTGCAGTAATCGGCCACCTGTTCGATAGGAAGCGTGCCATCGGGAACGTGCCAGTTGCCCTGCGGAATATCGACCAGATCAAATAAGTGCTCGCGCATGAACCGCACGTAGCTTTGCAGCTCATTCGGCTGCATGGGGTAGTATTCGTCGAGGTTGAATGCGACGACGTTGGCGAGCGAGAGCTCTTCCTCGCGGTGCAGCCGGACAAGCTCGTCGTAAACGCCGACAGGCGTGCTGCCGGTGGCGAGGCCGAGCACACAGTTGCGTCCCTCGGCGGCGCGCTGGCGAATGACATCGGCAATTTGAGCAGCCACGGCACGATTGGCCTGGGCAGAGTGCGGATACACGTGTACGGGAATACGTTCGCGCACGGCTAATGGGTCGGTCACGGCATTTTCCCCGGCGACAGTCGACTTACGATCTGCGATCACCAAATTTCCCCTAACTAGTTAATAGGGGGAACGCTAATCGACGTGTGTCGATTAGCGTTCCTCACTTTTTCATTTGCACGGCCGATTTAGCCGAGCGCTTTTTCATAGAGCTCGTTCACGTAGTCCCAATTCACCACATTCCACCAGGAGGTGATGTAGTCGGGACGTTTGTTCTGGTACTTCAAATAGTAGGCATGCTCCCACACGTCGAGGCCGAGGATCGGCGTCTGGCCTTCCATGTAGGGAGAGTCCTGATTGGCGGTGCTGATGATGGCAAGTTTGCCATTTGGTTCAGCAACAAGCCAGGCCCAGCCGCTGCCGAAGCGTTTGGTGGCTGCTTCGTTGAATTGTGTTTTGAACGCGTCGAAACTGCCGAACGATTTTTCGATGGCCTTGGCAACCGCGCCCGTTGGCGGCCCACCGGCACCGGGAGCCATCATCTTCCAGAACAGCGAGTGGTTGACATGGCCACCGCCGTTGTTGATGACCGCCTGGCGGATGTCGGCCGGCACTTCGTCGATTTCCACGATGAGCGTAATCGGATCCTTTTTAGCTAACTCCGGATGACCGGCGAGCGCCTTGTTGAGGTTATCGACATACGCCTGATGGTGTTTGCCGTGGTGAATCTCCATCGTCTTGGCGTCGATGTGAGGCTCGAGGGCATTGAATGCATATGGCAATTTGGGCAATGTGTATCCGGTTGTGGCCTGGGCTGCGGAGGCCTCAGAAACCAGAACGCGGTCGGCGAATACGGCAGACGCGGCACCGAGGCCGGCACGTAAAATGTCTCGACGGTTGACGCTCATAGCTGTCTCCTTTTCTGAAGAATCTCCCCTCTTTTTAGGGAGGGGCCGATGGAGGGTTCGGCTAAAATCAGAACCTTCATTATACAAAAGAAAAAGCCATGCGCGACGGGGCCAAACAAGCCGCAGAGCATCGAAACGCGCAGCCGGTTGTCGCAATTGCCGCAAAAAGCGGCCAGAATCGCGACGCGACGAAATAGCCGTTGGCCCGTTTGCGGATTTATTGCAGTTGTAACTCACCTAAATCGACTTGGTCTTCGCCCTCAGACGGCGCATCGATCGTTACGCCCTGTTCCAACCTCGCAATCGTATTGCCGCCGAGCGGCGGCCCGTTCTCTGGCCGCGATTGGGCAACCACCTGCAACTGGTAATCACCGGGTGGAATGTCTTCAAAAACAAACGAACCGTCGGACTCAACTTTCGCATCGTAACTCGGCGACGGTATTGCCTGCAGCCGATGGACCATTTCTTGCCACGTCTTCCGCTGTGCCTGGAAGTGAAGGCCCTCGGCGGTGTCTTTCCATTCATTCCACCATTTCGCGGCGTCGCGGTCCTTCTCAAAATCGATACCGTCCGGCAGCGGCGGTTTCGGCGGCGGGGGCAACGGCACTCGCGGCTTGCTAAGCTTCGCAGTGGCCAACCGCCAATCGTTCTGTTTCGCGACTCGCTCCGGCACTACGAGCTTGCCGACAACCAATGGACCTTCGCGGCTTAAGTCGAGGCGCGCGGTTTCGTCAGCATCGAGTTGGACTTCCGCCCAATGGGTTGTGAGCATCCTGGAGACACCGTCGCCCAAATCAGAACGGACGACGCGAGAGACTTGCACGGTCCCTGGCAATAATCGCTCGACGACGAATGTTCCATCCTTGTCCGTCGTCGCTTCATAACCAGTCATCAAACTCAGCCTATTATGTCCGCGATCAGAGCGGTGGCTAACTGTAACTAACTCATCGGCCGCGGGCTTGCCTCGAATTCGCAATGTGCCTTTCAGTCGAGCGAACGGCGCAAGTTGGATCGTGTTCGACTCACGCAACTGGTCTGGTATCGCGAAAGCCGCGCCAGTCTCATGAAGTACGACCAACCCGTACACGCCTTCACGCGGTGTAATGTTGAACCGCCCTTCGTCGTTCGCGGAAATCCGCTCCGCAGTCGAGTTCGGCGAAATGATTCCGTCATCGATGTAAGGCCCGCTACTCGACGTGCAAATTCCGATCTCCGCATGCTTTGCCGGCTGGCCGTCGGGCGTGAGCACGACGAAACCCTTTCCCGGTTCAAGTGCGAAGTCGATCGTTACTTCTCTCTCGTCAGTATCAAACACGCGTGAAGTCGCCGGCACGTATCCGTCCGCTTCGACCCGCAGCACGTGCTTCTTAGAGGTCGTCATATTCGGCGTGAAATCCTTGCGATACTCGCCATTGCGACTTTCGGACTGTTTAAAATTGTGCCAGCTTATTGCGCTGCCTTGACGCTGGTCTCCCGGAATCACGCGGAACTTCGCAATCGGCTTCTTAGTTTTGGCATCGATCACCCGGCCTGACACCTTAAGCACCTGTCGTTCACTGGCTGCCTCAGGCGTCATCGTAACCAAGTTCTCTTCGTCACTTGGTGTTAGTTCCTGGTCCCTGATGTATGAATAGCCGTCCTTGTAAAATGCAAAGCGTATTGACCCCTCGGGCGCGTGCTCCCACGCCCACTTTCCCTCGGCATCTGTGTTTCCTCGGCCACCCGGCAACGTGCTGTGCAGTTTGTGATCGCCCCAGGTCAAAAGCGTAACCTGTACGCCGTCCAATGGTTTGCCGTTAGAATCCACGACACGAACCATCAATGGATGCCCCTTCGCGAGCTGAAAATCCACGCCTCCCATCGTCGGCTCGATCCGCACGGACTTGATCGCGGGCGCCCAACCCGCCGCCGAGGCTGTCGCAAACGTATCGCCTGCAACGCCGTTCGCAATGCGATAATTGCCGCCCTGATCCGTGTGGGCACTCGGTCGCTCGCCCGAACTCAGTTGGTAATAGACCACGTTCGCGCCGGCGATCGGCCCGCCATCCGGATCAGTAACCTGGCCCTGGAGCACAATGCCGCGCTTCATCTTGATGGCAGCGCCCGGCGTCGTTCCCTCATTTAACGCAAATTCAGCAACCTGTTCGGTGACGCGCGTCGCAGCATATTCTGGATGCGTCACACCGATCGCGACCTGCCGCAGGTCGGCCGGAAAGCTGGCGTAGGTCCAGCGTCCCTCTGCGTCTGTCGTGATATTCGTGCTGGCCCCCAACGGATGCGTCCGCTCTTCGCGCATCTTCAAATTGAATTGCGGCCTCACCTTCGCGCCGACAATGGGCTTGCCATCTTCATCCTGCACCACGCCGCCAATGAGTTGCCCCGGATCGAGTCGAACCGTGTAACTTTCCGGCACCGGATCGGGCGACGTGCCTTGAGGTTCCCACCCGGCATAAAACGGCGCGTGGCCCGGTTTCTCGACGTGGACCACAAAATAACGTGGCGTTTGCTTGGGCAGCTCGATATCCAGTTTTCCCTGGTCATCGCACTCGAACCGAGAGACCGCCGGCCACGCGCCGCCCGTCGTGAATGTGCGTACCGAAATTTTCGCATTCGGAACCGGTGCGTCGTCATCGTCCACCACGCTCAGCCGAAGCACCGCGGTCTTCGCATCCGCAGCGCCCAGTTCGTTGCGTCCTGGCTGCGCATCGGTATTGTCTCGATTGCTCGCCTCTGGATTCGCGGATTCGGCGACTGTCCGCTTGAGCTGAGCTTTGCCCGCTTCGTCAGCCAGCGACCATGATGGCGAAAGCCCTAGCGAAGAGAGTAGAAGCAGTTTCAAAACCGTTCGGGGACTGTCCCCTTTGGCGGAGTCCGCGGAGCTAAAGGGGACTGTCCCCCTCTCCGAGAACGGTTTTGAAACTGCTTCTAGTACGATAAAACAAACGCGGCTTATGATCCTATTCATGTCTCGTCCTCATCGCACCTGACGACAATGAATGCGTACGCTCAACAAATCATGAGTCTATCGAGCCGCTAAACCACGTACAAGTTTCTCAGTGGCCCCCGTGGTGGGCGCGGCTGATGTCGCAGGGTGCTCCATTATAAGTCGTACTAGGCGACGACATCACGCGGAAAATCTATTCGTGGCGGAGGGCCTCGATGGGGTCGAGGCTGGCGGCGCGGGCGGCGGGGTAGACGCCGAAGATGACCCCGACGAGCACGCTGATGAGAAACGCCAGTGGGATCGACCAGGGAATCAAGTGGGGTTCCATGTTTTGAATGAGCTTGGGCACGGTGGCCATTTGCTCGGGGAACCATTTGAAGAGCGCGCCGCGGACGACGAGCGTGAGCGGTTGGCAGACGGCACCGCCAAGGATGCCGAGCAATCCGCCGAGAACGGAGAGCACGACGCTTTCGCTGAGGAACTGGCGCGTGATATCGCCCTTCTTGGCACCCAGCGCGCGGCGGACGCCGATTTCGCGGGTGCGCTCGATGACCGTGGCCAGCATGATGTTCATGATGCCGATGCCGCCGACGATGAGCGAAATCGCGGCGATGAGGCCGAGGAACACGATGAACATGAGCTGCGTGGTGCGAGCCTGTTCGAGCAGTTCGAGCGGCACGACCACCGTGAAATCGGACAGTGTGTGAGCGTAGGAAATCGTGTTGCGAACGACGTCGGCGGTGGGCAGCACGAAGTCTCGGCCTTTGACCTGGATCGTGATTTGGGTGACTTCGTTGATTTCGCGTTGGAACTGGCCGGGCTTGACCGAGACGATCATATCGCCTTTGCGTCGCCAGAGCGTTGTGATGGGAATATAAACGTCGCTCGAAAACACTTCGGCGGCGAGCGAACCGCCAATGCCGGCCGAGGCGGCCCGCTTATTCATGATGCCGATGACTTTGTAGAACTCGTTGTTCACCATAATTTCCTGGCCGAGCGGGTCGCCGGCAGGGAATAACGCGTCTGCCATTTCAGCGGCGAGGACGCAGTAATTGCGTTCCTCCTCGACATCGGCATCGGTAAGAAATCGTCCGCGTTCGACGGAAATGCGGGTGACCTCGGCGTAGTCGGGCGTAGTGCCGACCAGTCGGCCTTCCATGCGGCGTTGGCGGTTGCGGAATTCCATCGAGGGAATGACGCGCATGGGAATGGCTTTATCGATCGTTGGAACCGTCGCGAGCAGGCGTAGATAGTCGGCCCGGGTAAGGCCGAAGCCGGAGTCTTGGGCTTGGTCGGACGACGGTTTGACGGTGCGGACGATGATATTGAGCGCGCCGAGGCTGGAGATTTGCTCCTGCGCGGCTCGGCTGATGCCTTCGCCGAGCGCGAGCAGCCAGATCACGCTGGAGACGCCGATGAAAATGCCGAGGACCGTTAGCGACGAGCGCAGCGGGTGCATCATGAGGCTTTTGACGCTGAGCTGGATGGTTCGTAGCCAGACGGAAAACATGGCAGGGGTTAGGGACCAGGGATCAGAGGTTAGGGATAGGTTGGAAGCTATCGATAGCGTTCGTCGGTAACGATGTTGCCGTCGCGGAGGACGATGGCGCGTTTGGTTCGCTCGGCTACTTCGGGCTCGTGGGTGACCATGATGATCGTGCGGCCCTCGGCGTTGAGGTTTTCTAGCAGGGTAAGGATTTCGTTGGTGGTAACCGAGTCGAGGTTGCCCGTGGGTTCGTCGGCCAGTATGAATTCGGGATTATTGACCAAGCTACGCGCGATGGCCACGCGTTGCTGCTGACCGCCGGAAAGTTGCGTGGGCCTGTGGTTGAGCCGCTTGCCGAGGCCGACAAGTTCGGCCAACTCGCGGCAGCGGTTGGTTGTTTCGGAATTGATGCGGTAGCTGTAATAGAGCGGCACCTGGATGTTTTCGATGACGGTGAGCGCGGGCAGCAAATTGTACGATTGGAAAATGAAGCCGATGCGCGTGGCGCGGATGTCGGCGAGTTGGTCGTCTGTCATGCGGGCAACATCGACATCGCCGAGCAGGTATTGGCCCGAACTGGGACGATCGAGGCAACCGAGCAGGTTCAGGAGCGTGCTTTTTCCGGAGCCGGAAGGGCCCATGATGGAGATATAGTCGCCCTCGGGAACATCGAACGAAACGCCGCGCAGGGCGTGGACCGTTTCGCCGCTGAGAACGTAGTCTTTGCGCAGCTCCGAAACGCTGACGGCCAGCTTCATTGAGCGGCCCCTTGCGTGGCGGGGCGGGAAGGTGGCGGGCCGGAAGGTTCCGTGGCGGAGGTTATTGGAGAGACGTCACTCGCCGTGGTGGTGGTATCCGCGGAGGGGGCGACTGGCTCTTCGGAAGCTTCCACGTTCGTAGATTGCTGTTGTTGATTGTCGGCTGGGGTCGCGTCTGCGTTGGGGCCTGTGTTGCGACTGGCCGTGCGTGTGCCATCCGATTCTCCGCGGGCCGGTTGAGGCACGGCGCGTTGGGCCTCTTCGGGCGAGAGCTTGGGAAGCTGCACGTTGGCGAGGTAACCGCGCGGGTTCATGGCCACACGGTCGCCCTCTTGGAGACCGTCTTCAACCACAAAGAACTTGTCGTTGGTGGGGCCTGGTTTGATTTGCTTGGCTTGCCACGACTTGTTGTTGTAGACGAAACAGTAGAACTTGTTGCCGTGAGCGTAAACCGCTTGTACGGGCACTTGCAGGGCGTTCGGCACTTCTTCGCACTTGATGGTGACAGCGGCCGTCATGCCCGAGCGGAGATCGGCGGGCGGGTCGTGGATGGCGACAAACGCCTTGTACTCTTTGACGTTGGCTTGCCGCCAGCCGGTGGGCTCGGCGTATTGATTGACTTTTTCGACTTGCCCATGAAGGACGCGATCGCCGAAGCCGACAGGCCTAATGGAAGCCCCCAGGCCGGGGCGAACATACTGGATGAGCGATTCATTGACGGTCAGATTGACTCGCATGGAATTCGCGTTCGGCAGCCGGATGATGATCTGCCGTTCGCGCACGACGGCTCCTTCCTCGACAAGGAATTGCTGGTCGCCGCGGCCGTCCGTCACGTGAGCGTACTTCACGATGCCATCTTGCGGAGCGGTGATCGTACACTTGGCGACCTGATCGTCTAAATCATTCAGCTTTTCCAATTCGAGTTCGTAGCTGTTCTTGGCGGCCTCCCATTTGGCCTGCGCGATAAGAATGGCGCTTTCGAGCGTGGAAACCTGCTTGGCTCTGGTGAATTCGTCGAGCACTTTGAGTTTTGTTCTGGCCGTATCGAGGTCTTTATTGGCTTTTTCGACCGCGAACCGATCGGCTTCGAGCTGGTTCTCGTTGACGTAACCTTTGAGGGCCAGCTTCTGGCTGTAGGTGAAGTACTCTTTGGCGCGGTTGAGATTTTCCTCGGCAACGAAGAGTTCGCTTTCGATGGTCTGCCGCTCTTGCAGGTAAGTTCCTTCGAGGTACTCGCGTTTGGTGATGACGGCGACATCGTAGTTATTGTGAGCTTCGACTTCGAGCGCTTTCGCCGCGTTGGCGAGAATTTTTTGAGCCGTGCGTTGCGATTGGAGTGCCGAAGAATCCAGCTCGATGAGGAAATCGCCCTTCTCGACTGCGGTACCTTCGGGCACGATGCGCAAAATGGCGTTCCCCGAGGTGTTGTTGGACTTTACGAGGGAGCGAATTTCAGTGACATCGAACGCTTCGATCTCGCCGCGTTCGGTGACCGTGAGTTCAAAGTTGTCGCGCCCCACCGTATGGAGCAGCACGATATCGTTGCTCGACTTGTCGCGGTTCTGCCACCACCAATAGAAACCGCCGCCGGCCACGGCAAGCATGGTGAGCACGGCCGCGATGCTGAGGCCGGTGAGCGAGCCGAGTCGATGGCGACGCCGGGTGGCCGAGGCTAAGCGATGGTTGTTTTGCGTTATTTGAGCCATAAAGTTACCTAGAGCGGCCGAGCGGCCCCTGCGAATTGGGGCGAAAATGGCAGACTCCCTTCGGATTTAACCCCGGAGAGGCCCACGAGTCTCGAATTAGATGCCTGGAAGTTAGCCGCTGTACTTTTAATTATAGGGACGCCCTGGGTTGGTGTCAGCCTCGTTCGCTAGCGTGGCGATCTGGAGAAGTGCTGGAAATCGAGGGTTTGTGGAGTGGTAGACAAAGCGCCGTTCATTAAAACCATTCTCATTTGGTGGGGGTGGATCACTGTGACGCTTTGGCTTTGTCGGCTAACCGGCTGGCTGCATCGACAATGGTGCTTTCTACTTCTTCGCTGAAGAAACCGGTGTTGTTCGCCAAGTGGTTGCCCCAGAGCCACACGGTGACGCCGATCGCCTCGTGGCCGCCCTCTTGCACGATTTGTGACGTGGGGAGGTAGCCGAAACAATCGTTGTTGTAACTGGAAACCCAAACGGCGCGCGAGCGAAGACGGCGGCGGATACGGTCGGCATAATCGGCCACGGCTTCGCCGGGCAGCGCGACGAGTGTCATTTCGTTGCCGAATTGCCACACGGCGACGGGGGCCGAATAAGTTGTCGGCAGCGGTTTGCCGCTTTCCACCAGTTCAAGCATGTGGGCGGCCATCATGGCCTGGGTATCACCACGCGCGATGTGGGCTTGTAGCTTTTCGCGGCTCAGCGATTGCAGCGGTAGCGAGACGGTTTCCAGTTCTGTTCGTAGCGGCCCCTGGATCGCGGTGAGATCCTCCTTCAACACGTGCTCGACGACTGCCGCAAGTTCATCGCCGTGTTGCTTGGCGACTTCGCCGCCGCCGCGTGGCTCGGGATTGGCATCTGCACCGCAACCGCTTATGAACATGGCCTGCACGCCAGGAAACTTTTGTTCCAATGCGGCTTGGGCGTAGCCGGCGTAGTCGCCCGAAATGACGTTGTGGTCGGATGTAAGGGCCACGTTGTGGCAAGCGCAGCCGAAGAGGATGCAGCGGAGTTTGTCATCGGTGTCGGTAACTTGCAGCACTGGAACAATCGGATCGACCACCCCGTTGGGATTCGGTCCCATGCCGATAGCCCCCGGCTTGCCCACTCGGCGGTTCATCACAAAACCAACAGCGCCGGTTCCCCACGAAAGCTTGGCGGGGCGCAGATCGGCAACGGCATCTTCCACGAGTCGCACGAGCTTATCTTGCAGTTGGCGACTGTATTGAACCGTTCGTGCGGCTTCTGCTTCACTGAGTGGCGCGTGAGCCAAATTGCCCTGGCGGACGGGATCGAGCGAGATAAGCGGCCCCGTGTGGTTGTGCGACGCGTTGAGAATGATTTGACCGCGCGCAAGACCGGTGCGTTCTAGAATGCGATCGCAAACCGCGTGCGAGAACGCGTCCTGTAGTCCGACCAGATCCGTCGTGACAATAACGCCACGGTTGCCTTGGGTATCTTCCACCGCAAGCGCTTTGGCATAAATGGGTTGGTCCACACGCTCGAAGGGCGTGATGCGCGACGGGTAGCCGAGCAAGTGGATCGGCTCATCGGGAGTAATCGAGATCGCGGCAACGCCGGCTTTCCAGGAGTCTGCCGCGGCGAGAGGGTAAACCAAGGCGATGAAGATCAGAGTCAACAGGGGTCGTATCATTGGGTATGAAAGTAATCGGAAGTGCCTCTTGTAATTGCAATGACTCGATGAGGCATCAAGATTTTTTAACCACGAAGACACCAAGGCACGAAGCAACGCAAAGACCGAGATTACCTAAAAGGGGATTGATTCGGCTTTGTGTCTTCGTGCCTTAGTGGTTCATCAAAAGCAGTATCGGCATTGAAGCCATTATCTGGTTATTCAGTTGGACACACGGGGCCGGGGACGGCCCGGCTCGCTTATTTTTTTGCTTCGGTTGAACCAACAGTATACACCAGAACCATTATTCCAACGGCACCGGGGGATTTGCTGGAACCAAATCAGTTCCTGGTGGTGGAATTAGCGAGGGGCCGTCGCCGTTTGAGAACGGGTTTCGGCTCGCATCGCGGTTTGGTATCGGCAGGTCTTCCTCCAGCGCCTTTTGGGCCGGCTCTTGGTCGATCGGCTTACCCTGCTGATCGAACGCTGGTACACAAGCGTTTGGCAACTCGCACGGAACAGGGAACGGAGCTTCAGTAAGAAAGGTCTTGAGCGACTGATCGTGCTCGATGCGGATACCGCGGTTGTCGAGTTCCATGATGCCCAGGTCGTAATCCAGGTTCAAACGCTGAACTTCATGATCGACCCACACGCTGAGAAAATCGTTCTGCACGTTGAGTAGATCGATGAGCGCGTTGACCAAGTCCCGGGCCACGGTGTCGCCGAATTGCGACCCACCACCGGGCTCTGTGGGAGTTCCAGGTGTCGAGGAAGCAACCGGCCGAGCGGGCTCCGACAAGCGGAGCCGCGCCAAATCCACTTGGGTAATGGCGACGTGTACCGCCGCGCGACGGAGCTCGAAGTTCAAATCGTCGAGCCGTAGCTGGCGAATCGTGGCTCGCACGTCGCGTTGTATACGATCGCGGAACTGGTAGTAATTGCGACGCGCCTGCTGATATTCGATGAGCGATTGGCGATACAAGTTGCGCTCCGCGAGGCGGGTAAGGGGCGCATCGAATTGCAGCCCTACGCGGAGCCGGCCATTGGTCGAACGCAGGTCGAACGGATTGTCGCGCACGTTGCCGATATCGCCGGCAAACACCAAATCGAGATCGCTTTCGAGAGCATTGGCATTGAAGTGGACGAGTCGCCACGAATCGACGAGTGCCGCGCGGGCATTCATCCAATCGAGCCGATGCGTGCTCGCAATGCAATAGCCTTCTTCGGCCGTGAGTTCCACGGGTTCGAAGGTGATTGCATCCAACCGAGCGCGAGCCTGCAACAGCGAGAGTTCCAATAGCGCGCCCGATAGCTCGGTAAGCGCCGTGGTGAGTTCTGCCTTGTGCTGTTCTGGAGTGAGTGGCGGATTCTGGGTCAGCACATCGAGCTTGGCCCAGATCGTCGTTAGGCGCTGGCCCAAGGTTTCGAGATCGGTCTTAAGCGAAGCGGCTGTTTGATCAAGTTTATCCGCGCTGAGAAGTTGCGGATCGACTTCGACTTCCTTGGTTTCTTCGCGTTTCGCAAGGCGTTCGAGGTCGGCACGGCGCTTTGGCAACGCGGCTTCGAGACGGGCCAAGTCGGCCAACGCCGCGTTGTATCGTTGTTGCGAAGCAGCGTTCAACTCGCCGCCTTGTTTCACGAGCGAGTCGAAGTCGCTGGGCACGTTCTCCATGCGAATATCTGGTGGCGGTAATACCGGCAGTGCGAGGTCTTCGCCCTCCTTGCCTTCGGCATCGGCCGCCTGTTCGCCGCCACGGAGCACGGTGAGAACGTCTGTCGCGCGAATTTGCACTGCTGCCAGGTTGGCATCGAGCAAATTGAAATGCTCGAGGAGTGGGTCGGTAACCTTGATCGGCAAGTTGGGCGGCATGCCGTGCTGCACTTTGAAGTTATCGAGCGCCGTTTCGTAGGAAGCCTCGGAGTTCAAAAGCTGGCTTTGAGCGTTGTAGAGCGCTTGGCGGGCGAGGTCGACTTGGAAACGATCGATACGACCGGCGTCATAAGCGGCTTGAAGCTGCGCGAGACTATCGCCCAAACCGCCGATGTTCGCGTATTGGTTTTGAATCACTTGGGCAGCCTGCAGCAGGCCCAGATACCCGCCGGCCTGCCCTGCCCCGGCACCACCGGTGAAGCCGAAACCGCCGCCGAATCCGCCGCCGCCAAAGCCACCGACACGACCGAAGCCGCCGCCACCCACACCGCTGAAGCCTTCCAAACCGCTACCGCCGAAGAAACCACCCCGGCGGGTTGGTCCACTGCCCGCATCGCGGCCAGTGACCACGTTCAGATAAAAACCTTGGCGGTACTGCTCCATTTGACGCACGTTGGCAAGTAGCGCGCGTTCGGAAATCGTGAGCCGCTCTAGAACACGGATGCGACCACCGCGACGCAATAACGGTTGGATGAGGCTGAAGTCGATGAGCGTGGTGCTGTCGTAGGTGTCTGGCCCCGCGAATTGCCACATCAGCGTGTTGGCGAAGTTGACCACGATTTGCCCACCGGTAGCGGTAAGCTTCTGTGCCTGCAGATTAAACGGCTGCACTTCGAGCAAACTCGAGCCCGACGGCAAGCCGGCACGCACTGGCCCGTCGGCTGTGTAGAAAATCGAAGAATTGCCGAAGAACTGCGTATCGAACCGGAAACGCTCGAACGTAACGTCGAGGCCCGAAAGGTAGAGGTTTTCCAACTGTTCTTGGTACCGTGGCGACTCGATTAGCGCGAGCTGCACCGCACCGGTCAAATCCAGCACGACGTTGCCTTCAGCGTCGCGCGGCAAGTACTCCTGCCATGCCGGGTTATCGGCATAGGGCGTTTTTCCCATGTGCTTCCAGCAAGGCGAGCCCGGCTTGCAATCGACGCACTGCATGAGTTGGTGCGATATCGGATCATCGGGCGGCATCGGCGGACAATCGGGATTATTCGCATCGTACATGCGCGAACGAGGGTCCATCTCGATGCGGAACTCGCCGGGCGTCACGCCTACGGCTTTCGACTTGTTGTCGATGATGCAGTTCACTTCCTGATCGGCCTGCCGACGGTAGTGACGGCGTGTACAGCCGAATGGCGAGACGAGCATCGCCGCAACGAGCAGCCACAAAGCGATGCGCTGGCTGCGTCGACTCCATCCTCCCACAAACTCAGTGGTGAATTGTTGGCACTTCATGCGGCTGCCTCCTGGCTGGAGTGGCCATGCGCGTGTAACGATACAGCACTCTGCTGTCCCTCGAACACGGTCTGCAAAGAGTCGGCGGCAGCGGTCATTTGTTCGATGAGTTCCTGGCCGGCCGTGGAAAGCTGCCAATGGTTACGACGGCGGTCGCCAGGGGCGCTTCGGGCGATCACCCAACCGGCCACACGAAGCCGCTCGACGCTGGTGCTGATTTGTGCCGGCGAAAACGCCAAAGCCTTTGCGAGAGCCTTCTGATCGGCACCGCAAGCAGCCGCAAACCGCAGATGCCACACAAGTTGAAGTTCCGGCTCGGTGAGCCCGAATCGCCGCGACCATTCGGCCAATATCCGCGACGCACGACGGCCAACGATCGCCGCACCGCAGGTGCAGTCGATGTGCGCCGCCGGTTCATTTCCCGCCAGCCGCGCGGCATTTCGCGACGGCGGATCCTTGCCCGCATTACTGCCTGGTGCTGTCAACGCTAGCCCATCCTTGGGACGTAGAGGAGATTCCCGTAGAGAAACGATTCAACGGTAAATGATTTACCGTTGAATACTTCGGAAGCTGAACCGTTCAAACTTGAACGATTCATGGCTGGAACAGTTGTGCTGGCGGGGATTTGCCCAGAAAATTGTCACTCAGTAGTTCCAAGTTTGGCTTATGGGTTCCATGTGGCGCAAGGTGGTGTGCCATCGTGAAATAGAGCGAGTACTTCATGCACGATCCAGTCCAACATGCGTTTGAATCGGAGGCGTTCCAGGCACAAGGTCGGGGTGTCGCCGCCCCCTTCGGCCAAGTGCGTCTGGTGAATCCAGACCCACATGTTGCGAAGCATCAGCGCTACAGCCACGAACACCAGCCGCAGGCGAGGATTACGGGTGCAGGTATAGATGCGTGCTTGACGCATCTGGCGGTAGCTCGTTTCGATACCGAACCGGGTGCGGTTACAACTCCAGTTGACTATTGCTCAGATAGCAGATCAGTTTAGGCCGAGATGCGAACACAAGCAGCAATAGTCGGTGTGATTCTCACTGCTGCAATGATTGCCGTGCCGCTGTTCTATAATCATCGAATCAACGCTGGTGTTTTTACCGGAGGTACTGTTACGTTCATTGTCGTACCATTCGTTGCTGGAACCTTGCGAAAGCAACCCGTTCCCTCGATGGCCGTGACTGCGTCAATCCTTCTGCTACTGTGTCCGATGGTTTATGCCATAACCGACCCCCTGGCAGTGCAGTTCGAGAGATTGCGCGATGTGTACTTCTTAACGACTGGGGCTACGATCATCTTCGTCTCTGCCATGTGGCTGACTTATTCTTTCCGTTCGCGGAAGTGGATCATTACATTTTCTACCGTCGCTGCCATGCTATCCGCCGCAACTGCGGTATTCGTCATGTTATGGATGTTCATTTACTTTGAATAACACTTCGCCAACGGCTCACAAGTCTGCCTAAATAATCACTCAGAAAGCCGATTTATTGGGCAAAGCCTGCTGGCGGGCTGATTTAACACGGAGGACACGGAGGGAAGAAGAGATGCTTTGAACCACGAAGACACAAAGGCACAAAGATTTATCAACAAACGTCCACTGACTGATACTCTTCCCTAAAAGCTAATCTTAATGACCTGGAAATTGTTGTGGCGGCGAAAAGCTCTTCGTGTCTTCGTGCCTTTGTGGTTAAAAATCTTTTCTTCCCCCCGTGTCTCCGTGGTTCACAATGAACGCCGAGAAACGAACGCATCCATTAAGAAAGCCCGACCAGGATGGTCGGGCTCTGTGTTTCACAATCGCGATTGTGGTATCGGAAAGGGTTACTGGGTAGCGGACTCGTCACGGTCGCGGTTTCGTTCGCGATTGCGACCTCGCTCGCGATCGCGGCGTTCCGATCGGTCGCCTCGCTGACCGCGGCCTTCGAAACCTCCGCGCCCGCTAAAGCCGCCACGGCCTGGGCCAAGGTCGCCCATGTCGATCTTAACCGTCTCGCCCTTCAAAGACTCAAGCTGCTTTTGTTGCTCGGGGGTGAGTACCGATTGAAGATTCTTATCGGCCTCAGCACGAATCCCTTCGAACTTCTCACGCCGCTCGTCGCGCGACAGATCGCGGAACTCGCCAAACTTTTCTCGCAACGACTCCATGTTTTCTCGCTGGGCATCGCGAAGCTTTTCAATCTGCTCGTCGGTAACGCTAAGTTCCTTAGCGAGTGCCGGTTCGGTGAGCAAGATCGCGGTGCCCGCAACTTGAATCGAGATTCCTTGAAGACGCTTGGCTTGATCTTCGTCTAGAACTTCGGTCAGCTTCGCAGACGCATCGTCGTTCAGCTTGCGCATCGATTCGCGACCGCCGCCATCTTGCAGCAGTTTGCGAACACTATCGCGCAAGTCGTCGTTGATTTGCTCGATCTTGTCCTTTTGGTCGTCGGAGAGTTTCAGGATTTCTTGCACTTTCTCAACTGTGGCCAAGCGCACGGGCGAAACCGCCATCATGCCGGAACCTGGCCCGCCGGGGCCTCCCGGTCCACCGGGGCCGCCACGAAAACGCCGCTCTCCACCGGGCTGCGCGACTGCCGATTGAATCAATACAACAACCAAAGACAGGGCCATCAACACAAACGACACAGAACGTCCGACACGCAACATGATTAAACCTCGTATGCTCATGATTTACACAAGACCAAGAACCGGCGAACACGGCCAAGCATCCATAAATCGTTATTGATGCTCTAAAAAGCATAAACCCGTGAGCGGCGGCCGGGTATCGGCAAAAATGCCCGCCCCGGCAGGAAATTGCACGAACCGTGGCCGATAAAGAGGCGGGAGGCGTCTCCGACACCTATTTCGCTCGCCATTGGAATGCAATGTCGGCATTGAAAGCGCCCCTACAACAATGCAGTTGCGGGGCTACTCGACGGTTACGGCCGCCGGGTCGCGGAAACGATAGCCGATGCCCCGCACCGTTTCGACGAGTACGGCGTGGGGGCCCATTTTTTTGCGAAGCGAGCGGATATGAACGTCGATCGTGCGTTCGAGCACCAGCGAATCGCCGCCAAGAGCCGAATCGATGAGTTCGGAGCGTGAGAACACGCGGCCCGGCTGGCGAACCAGCGATTCGAGCAAGCCGAATTCGCTCGGAGTGAGGTCGAGCGGCTTCTCGTCGATCGTGGCGCGATGACGCTCACGGTCGATCATCACGCCCTGGCTGACGAGCACATGGTTGTTATCGCCGTTGTTATCGCGTCGCCTGAGCAACGCGCGGACGCGCTCGAGCAGCACCTTCACGCTGAACGGCTTGGCCACGTAATCGTCCGCACCCACGGAAAAGCCGACGACTTCGTCGGTTTCCTCCGCCTTGGCGGTGAGCATCAGCACGAGTGTATTGCGAGTGACGGGGTCTGCCCGCAAGCGGCGGCATATTTCCAGGCCGTCGATCATCGGCAGCATCAGGTCGAGCACCACGAGGTCGGGTGTACGAAGGCGAGTTTTTTGCAGGCCCTCCTGGCCGTCGTTCGAGACGATCGTGTCGTAACCGGCTTGGCGAAGGTTGTATTCCAACACTTCCGCCAACGACCGGTCGTCTTCCACGATGTGGATTTGAGCCTTGGGCATGTTTAGCAAAGGAGAAAACGTTCCCGTAAAGTAAAGATCGAATGAAAGAACAACATCTTAGTTGTGGGAGGCGTCTCCGACGCCGATACGGCCCTCAAATAATGAACGTAATCGACCTCAGAGAGGGCTCCTACAACGTGTCTTTGACAAAACAAATTAACGACACCGCAAGCTAATGAGCCGAATGCTGAGTCGGGTCGAGGCTATCGAAGTGATGGCGTGCAATTTCGCCCTCGACCAGGTAGATAACGTCTTCGGCAATGTTCGTGGCACAATCGCCGATGCGTTCCACATGTCGGCATACGGAGAAAAACTGGAGGGCGGCCTCTACCAGGTCGGAACGATTACGCATCGTTTCGAGCAGGTCCTCGATGATACGCCGGTTGTATTCATCCACCTCATCATCGCGCCGGCACACATCGCGGGCCGCCTCTACGTTTAAATCGACAAACGCATCGAGCGCTTCGTGAACCATGTCTGACGCGCGAACGAACATGCGTTCGAGCTTGGTGGGAATTTCAAATTCCGGATGTTCGGCCAGCGAAATCGTACGCTCGGCAATGTTGACGGCGAGGTCGGCGATGCGTTCGAGCTCGGTGTTGATTTTGAGCACTGTGGCGGTGCGACGTAAATCTACGGCCACGGGTTGATGGAGGGCAAGAATCTTGAGGCATTCCTCTTCGATTTTGACCTCGCGCACGTTGATTTCGAGTTCGCTGGCAATGACCTCTTGGGCGATATCGGGCCGCTGCTCGACCAGCGCCTGGCACGCCTTGGCAATCATTTCTTCGACGCGCGACGACTGGTCGAGAATTTCCTGTTCGAGAGATTCAAGATCTCGTTCTAAATGCTTAGACATTTTTGAGGGACGAGGAGTGAGGAGCGAGATGCGAGATGTAAGCCAGTTTGCTCATCCCTCGCTCCTCGCTCCTCGCTCCTCGCTTTCGTCTCCTATCCGAATCGGCCGGTAATGTAATCTTCGGTTTGTTTGCGGGTGGGATTGGTAAATAGCTCATTGGTCGAGCCCGCTTCGATCAGCTCGCCTTGGTAGAAGAACGCGGTTTGATCGGAAACGCGGGCCGCCTGCTGCATGTTGTGTGTAACGATGACGATCGTATATCGGTCGCGAAGCTCGAAGATAAGGTCCTCGATGCGCGATGTGGATGCCGGGTCGAGTGCCGAGGCCGGCTCGTCCATCAGCAACACTTCGGGACCGGTCGCCAAGGCGCGGGCAATGCACAGGCGCTGTTGCTGACCGCCCGAGAGCTGAAGCGCTGAATCGTTAAGCCGGTCCTTCACTTCATCCCAAAGCGCGGCACGAGTGAGCGACTTTTCGACGATTTCGGAAAGAACGGCCTTGCCGCGGATGCCGGCCACGCGTGGGCCATAGGCAATGTTCTCGAAAATCGACTTGGGAAACGGGTTCGATTTCTGGAACACCATGCCGACGCGTTTGCGTAGCTCGACCACATCGACTTTCGAGCCGCGGATGCTGCGGCCATCGAGCGTAATTTCGCCCTCGACGCGGGTGCCGTCGATCATGTCGTTCATGCGGTTGAGACAACGCAAGAACGTGCTCTTTCCACATCCCGAAGGACCGATGAACGCGGTCACGCAATGCTGCGGGATTCGCAGCGAAACATCGGAGAGCGCCTGCTTCGGACCGTAGTAGAAGTTCAGGTGCTCGGCAGAAATTTTTGCGACGCGTCCCGCCAACTCTTTGGTCGAGTGGTTCGGTTGCTCGCGAGCGAATGTAGGGGCCCGAAGGGGCGTAGTCGGTCGTTGCATCGTTGTTTCTTGCACCATAATTTTGTCACTCGATTGAAGACTGGAGCGGGATTTTAGGAATGCGGAGCCGGCTGGGCCGACTTCCATTTTCGGTTCTCGCTATTGGCTTCTACCATCGGATCCGTTTTCCGTAGTGATAACGAACGTAAACCGCGGTCGCGTTGAGCAAGATCAACACGGTCAACAATACCACGATCGCGGCCGCTGCAACATGATGGTAGGCCGGGTCAGGACGGCTCGACCATTCATAAATTTGCACCGGCAAGGCACTAAAATCATCGGCAGGCGACATGGGAACGAACGTGATGAACGTGGCCGCCGCCCCCATGGCCACGAGCGGAGCGGCTTCGCCCATCGCTCGGCTGATTGCTAGAATCACGCCCGTCATAATGCCCGGCATGGCGGCAGGCAGCACTTGGTGCCATATCGTTTGCCATCGCGTGGCCCCCAGCGCGAACGACGCCTGCCGAATCGAACCGGGTACGGCCCGCAAGGCTTCCTGTGCGGCAAGGATCACGATCGGCAGCACGACCAGCGTAAGCGTAAGCGCCCCGGCAAGAATGCTGCGCTGCAAGGCGAGCGCTCGCACGAAGAGGCCGAGCCCCAGGATGCCATAAACAATCGAAGGCACGCCCGCCAGGTTCGCAATGTTGAGCTGAACGATCCGCCGCCACCAGCTATCCTGCGCATACTCTTCCAAATACACGGCGGCACCCACGCCAACAGGAACCGCAAACAGCGTGGTGAGCGCGATTAGCCACAAGCTGCTGACCAGCGAGGCGGCAATGCCTGCCTTTTCCGGGTAAACCGAGGGGAAGCTCGTGAGCAACCTGGCGTTGAGCCACGGCAACCCTTGCCACAGTATCTCCATGAGCAAGAGCACCAACACCAACACGCACAATGCAGTGGCGGCAAGGCACAGACCGGCAAAGGCCTTCGACATAAGGGCCCGGCGGCGGCTATGAGCCGTTGGTTCGAACGTGGTGGGTTCGCTCATTCGTATTTCTCCCGTACGCGTGAGACAAACCATTGGGCCAGCACGTTAAGGCACATCGTGGTGACGAACAACGTGAGGCCCACCGCGAAGATCGTGCGATACTCGAGCGTGCCGGCAGGCGTATCGCCTTGGGCCACCTGCACGATGTACGCAGTCATCGTCAAAACTTCTTCCAACGGGTTTACCGTAAGGTTTGCCCGATTACCGGCGGCAAGGGCCACGGCCATCGTTTCGCCAATCGCCCGCGAAAGCGCCAGCAAGAACGCGGCCACGATGCCCGAGATCGCTGCCGGCACGACGACCCTCACCGTCACATCTAACTTCGTCGCCCCCAGGGCGTAGGCCGCCTCTCGAAGCGATCGTGGAACCGAACGCAGCACATCTTCGCTGAGCGACACGATCATCGGCAGGATCATGAACCCCACTACGATGCTCGCGCTGAGAGCGTTGAACACACCAGCCGACGGAAACATCGTGCGAATCCAAGGCGATATAGTGACAATTGCCAGATAACCGAACACGACTGACGGGATGCCGGCCAGCACTTCGAGCACCGGCTTCACCACTTCGCGCACGGGTCGCGAGGCGTACTCGCTCAGGTAAATCGCGGTGAGCAACCCGATCGGGAGGGCAATCGCAGCCGCACCGGCCGTAACCAAAAGTGTACCGCTCATAAGCGGAAGCACGCCGAATTTGCCTTCGAGCTTCGGCGACCATTCGGTGCCCGTGAGAAATTCAATCACCGACACTTCGCGAAAGAATTGGGCCGCCTCGGCCACCAGCACCACGACAATCCCCACGGTCGTAAGCACGGAGACGAGCGCGCATCCAAAAAGCGCGGCGCCGATAAGCTGCTCGACCCAACGGCGAGGGCGCGCTGCATCGCTATCTAGCGGCATCCGCACCTGGCTCGTGTTTTCGACCCCCACGACGCTCACGCTTGTCTCCAAAACCCTCAACACCTCTGTAGCTGGCCTCTACGAGGACGGTTGCTCGGCCTCCGGCTTGATCTCACTCAACGTATTTTTTAGTAATTCCATGTTCCCATCGCGCACGCCGTCCGATGTGGCCACATAGCCTGTTTGACCGACCAAGTCTCCGACATTCTGCAAAAAGAACTCGACAAACACTCGCACGTCTGTCCGTGCGAGTGAATCCTTTCGCACGTAAATATAAAGTGGCCGCGACAACGGTTTATAAGTGCCGTCTAGCACGGTCTCTTGCGTTGGCTTCAAACAATGGCCGTCGCCCGAATCGACAGGCAGCAATTTGAGCCGCTCGGCATTATTCTCGTAATACGCCAAGCCGAAATAGCCAAGCGAGTGACGGTCGCCAGACACGCCCATCACGAGCACGTTGTCGTCTTCGCTTTGAGTAAAGTCGCCTCGGCTTTTCTTTTCTTCACCAACGATTGCCTTCGTGAAAAAGTCGAACGTTCCCGAATCGAGCCCTGGCCCGTAGAGCTTGATGGGCTGCGCGGGCCACTTCGGGTCGAGATCGCTCCATTTCGTAACCGCGCTACCCGGTTGCCAAATCGCTTTAAGCTGATCGACCGTGATGCAATCGCACCAGTCGTTTGCAGGATTCACGCAAATCGAAAGCCCATCGAACGCCACGATGAACGCTAGGTATTCAACACCGTTCTTAGCACACGCCTCTTTTTCGACCTCCGAAATTGGCCGCGACGCATTGCAGATATCGATTTCGCCGTTGCTGAATTTTTTGAAGCCACCGCCCGTGCCGGCACGGCCACCGATGATATGCACATCGCGCCGCTGCTCGCGGAACACCTCGCCGACCGCTTCGGTGATTGGCAGCACCGTGCTCGAGCCATCGATCTTCACGGCCTTACGCGAGCAACCCGCGGCCATCAGCAAAACAATCGCGAACGACACGCACGCCAAGGCACGAACGAATCGCGCACCGCTCGTGGCAATCACTTGCTGTAGAGTTCGCATACTCACGGCCCCCTCCAACCTCGCCGCGACCTCGGCCAACCGAAACCTATTAGATAGTGATAGCATCCTCGCCAATCACGGTAGGCGGCAAGTATGAAGATTCGATGAAGATGATGCGAAAAGGAGGCTTTTGGCGTAATTTCAACGACATGGGCAATCCGGGTAGAATGCGTGGCCTGGGTGTAGGCGTCTCCGACGGTACGTTCACCCTGCCGGTAATTCGACCGTAAACGTGCTGCCCTGCCCAGGTTCGCTGGAAACGCTCACCCGGCCGCCGAAGGACTGGGCCAAGTGTTTGACAATGGAGAGCCCCAGCCCGGTGCCACCCACTTCGCGCGAGCGTGCTTTATCAACGCGGTAGAAACGCTCGAACACACGTTCCTGGTCTTTCGGCTTGATGCCGATGCCAGTATCCCGAATGTGAATGTAGATGAGCGGGGGCTGGGGGCTGGGGGCTGGGGGCTGAAGACTTGCTTGCTTCTCATCTCCCCTCTCACTCCTCGCTCCTGACTCCTCGCCACTCACTCCTCGCCACTCACTCCCCGCTCCCCGCTCCTCCCACTCCACCGTCACGCGACCACCCTCCGGCGTGTACTTGATGGCGTTATCGATCAGGTTATTGAGAATTTCGCGCAGTCCCTCGCGGTCGGCACGCACGTAACAGGCTGGAGAATCGCTTTCGACAGAAAGCGCGATGCGCTTCGATTCGGCGGCCGTGCGTTGGTCGTCGAGGCATGTGGCCACGACGTCTGGAAGATCAACAGCCACGATTTCAAACGGTTGCTGGTCGGACTCGATACGAGCCAGCATGAGCATGTCGTTGATGAGGCGATGCAGTCGCTCGGACTGCTCCTCGATGCGGCCCAAAAACTTTTGCCGCGTCTTTTCGTCGGCAACGCCGCCGTTTTGCAGCGTTTCCGTGTAGGCCTTGATCGAGCTGAGCGGCGTCTTCAACTCATGCGATACATTGGCGATGAAATCGCGGCGAAGCGATTCGAGCCGACGAAGCTCGGTCGTATCGTGCATCACGAGCACCACGCCTGGGCACGGGCTGCCCGGCAACGGCTGAACATGCACGTCGATGCATTGGTTGCTGGAAACCGGGCTTTGAACGTTCGGCTTGGTTTCCACCCGTTGTGGTTGCCCGCTGGCGAGCGCATTCGTCACGGCGTCATGCACCGAGTGATTACGAACGATTTCGATCAGCGGCCGGCCTTCTACGCCGCTCGGCGAAAACTGAAATAGCCGCCCTGCGGCACTGTTGGCCAACACGATGTGCTGCCGATCGTCGACCGCGATCACTCCTTCGATCATACCGCCTAGCACGGTCGATTGCCGCCGCAGCGTTTGGCCCATTTGAGTGGCCCGGCCTTGCAAGTCGTGGCTGATTTTACCAAACGTCCGCGCGAGAGCCCCTAGTTCATCGGTATCGGAAAGATAGAGCCGATACTCATAATCTCCTGCGGCAATGGCATTCGCTGCCTCGGTAATCAATGGAATAGGACGCAGAATTCGCCAAATCGCCCAATACAGCGTTCCGATGAGACAAAGAAACAGCGCCGCCACGAGCCCCCAAGTCCAACGCCGCACAGCGGCCGTTTCGCCAAGCACGTACGACATCGGCAGCGACGATCGAACGTAACCGATCGGTTTGTCACCCTCATCGACGCGTACCGCATAATACCGATGAGGCGACTCAAGCGTGCTGCTGCTTCTCATGGCCCGCCCCTCGCCGAAGGTTCTGGCTTGAACAATCTCGGGGCGATCGCGATGATCGTCCATCGCCACAAGCTGGCCGGAGGTGGCCCGGTCGGAATCGGCGATCACTCGGCCGTTGGCATTGATAAGCGTAAAACGCGTTTGCGTTTCCTGTCCCAACTGGCGAATTCGCTTTTGCAGTTCCTCGCTGGCATTCTCCGGTAACTGATTTTCAAGTTCGCCGCGCAGGAGTTGGGCCGAGTCGCGCAGGCGACGATCGACCTGCTGGATAATCTGCTCCTGCAACCGGCTAGAAAGAATTTGCCCGAATGCGATTAACGCCAACAAACTCAGCCCCGCGCACGCGGCAAGCAGCTTCCAAAAAAGGCGAGATGAATGCATTGCAAGAACGCGGAGGGCTTGGGGCGGTGAGCAGAGGGCCAAATACAGATTGTAATCGCCACGCTCCGCGAATCGAAGCACGATTGTAGACATCTCGCTCCGCGAGATGAGAGGCGACTCTAAAGTATTCTCGACGTTGGTGTGTTGAAAAGGGTGGCTAGGTCAGCGTGAATCTTTATTAGCTGACAAATTTAGTCACTGTTCCACACAAGTTACCACAAACGCTTGATGCCATATGGATCGAATGCGGAATCGATACTAACGACTTGCAGATTCTCATCCATCGATTGCGCAATCAGCAGCCTATCGAATGGGTCACGATGATGAAGAGGCAAACCTTCAACTGCCGTTGCGTGGTCCAGCGTAATGTTCAGTAACTCGAAGTTATTGCGACCAATTTCGCGTGGCAGAAACGTTCGGCTCGATTCGCCCAAGTTGAGCTTACCCAAGCTGACCTTGATGGCCACCTCCCAGCAACTGGCCACGCTGACCAGCTTACGATTGTTCGCGTCTTCAATGGCCGCTTTCGCGGCGGCGCTCAACTGTGGATCATCCCAAAAGAACCACAGCATTGCTTGCGTATCGAGAAGCAGCGCTGTCATTCCATGTATTCCTGAAACTCATCGAGCGGTGCGTTGAAGTCGGAAGCCATCCAGTGCTTGGTGTCTCTCGCGCTGCCGGCCTTACACTGCCACTGTTTGACCGGAGTGCGTATTAACGTTGCTAGCGGTTCGCCTGAATCGACGATAACCAATTCTTCGCCCGGATTCAGACCAGAGATGATCTCCGGCAGGCGGGCTTTCGCTTCATCAATGTTGACCGTTGCCATGGCTTTTACCTCGTATGTTCTGCCGCATTCTTATTCTATCAATTGAAAGCCGCAAAACACACTGCCGATTCACGCCAGCAACCAACACGGCATGGCGGCGCTCGCGCGGAGCGAGAAGCCTACATTGGCTATTGAACAGGCGCGGATGGCAAACGCCGCGGCGGCGTGGCGCTCTGGGGTTGCAAGACAGTCGGCGTCGAAGGCGTGAATGACGGGGCTCCGGGCGACTCGAATGTTGGTATTTCGCCTGCCGGCACTTCGCCAGAAGTGCCCACGGGAAGTGTCTCCTCGAACATTTGCTCGGTCGAAATGCCTTGCAACGGCATTTGGTCGAAAGGCCCACGGCTCACCACCGGCGCTTGCCGCGAAGCATAGTTGAGCGGTCGAACCTTGCCGCGTTGGGCTTCGCGCTTGGCCGCGTCGAGATAGGCTTCGCCCGGCCAAGGACCCTCGGCCAGGTAAATGCCGTCGTAGTCGAGCAACGTGCCTTTTACGAAATGGACGTTCTTACTCGCCAGCACATAACGAGCACGATTCAGGTAGTACTCGGTTTCGCCGTCGATCAATCGTCGTTGCGATTCCAAATACAAATCGAGCGGCACCTCGCCCTTGCCCTCTTCGTAAATGGCTTTGACCGAGCCGTTCTGGTCGCGCGTGGCAACTAGCCGGTTGTAGCTGGTTTGCATCACGGTGTACGCGCGATCCATTTCGGCAATCGCGTCGGCCGCTTCGTGAATAACTTCCCGTTGCTGGTCTTTGAGGATCGCACGCTCGCGGGCCAGCATCAGCTCGGCATTTCTCGCCGCAACATGCGCCTGGCGGAAACCGAGCGGCACCGATAATTCAAAGCCGAGTTGCCATTCCTGGAAATTGCCGTCGGTAAGGTTCCCGTAGGCACTATCGAATTCCTGGTACGGAGGTGCCAGCGGCGGACCAACGGGGAATAAATCGTCGCCGAAACCACGCCAACGGTAACGGCCCACGCCATCGAGCCGCGGCAACAAATAATTCTTGCTGGCCATAAGCTCGAGCTCACGTCGCCGTACTTGCCACTTTTGCCGACGCAACTCGGCACGCCGCGCCACGGCTTCGCTGGTCACTTGCTCCCAATCGAACGAAATCTTAGCCAACGGCGGTTCGTCGGTCGGACGAATCAGCTTGCCGTCGCTAGGCCCCAGCCCCATGAGAAGCCGCAGCCGGCGCTCGGCCATCAGCACGCCACCGGTGGGGCGAAACGCACCGCTAGGTTGGCCGTTCCAATTTCGTGTCGATTCGTAAGGCTCGCCGCTGAGCGCGTTCTGAGCATCCTGTTGGAAACGGAAGAACTGTTCGCGGGCCTGGGCTTCGTTATAAGCTTCGCCGCCGACACGCCCCGCTTCGAAACGGGCATGCGTGGCACGCCATGTTTCGAGCGCCGAGTCGCGCGCTTTCACTCGCGCGTCGAGCACGCGGTAGCCGAAGTACAAATCCCAGTAAGCGTTTTCCACATTGCTGACTAAATCGCGCACCGCGATTTCAAAGTCGGTAAGCGCCACATCGGCGTTCAACCGCGCGATGAGAACACCGTCGTAAACGCCCGGCTGATTGTTCGGCCCCGCAATGCGATTAAATTGCGTCCCGGCACCTTGCAAGAATGGTTGCCGAATTTCGGCTTCAACATTCGTATTCCACGCGCTGTAGAACAAATTGCCCGGCGCGTTGTTGGCGTCGTAATCCACATTGTGGCGAATCGTGAATCGCGAACCTGTAACGGCTTGCTTCGTGATCGCCGTTTGGAATACGCCCACGTCTTGCTGCAAGAGCCGCGTGCCGCCGCCGAAGAACTCGTTGTTGATCGCCCGGTCGTTGCGTTCCCAATAGGTGCTCGTTAGCCACTGGGCATCGAAGTCGCTGAGCGCCGCCTCGATACCAAACCGCGGATCGGTTTCGGCAATCGCCGGGTCGAGCACCGTTCGAGTCGTGGCGGGCGACCGCAACACGGCCGCCCCCAAATCGCGCATTACCTTCGAATTACCAAGCGCGGTTTGAATCGCCTCTTCGATTGAGAGATCCCAATACTCGGGCGTGCCTTCGGTATCGATCGTCCACGGCTGCGGCGACGACACCGACGGATCGGTATTCATCAACGTGCATTCCGACTCGGCCGGGTACTCGATCTTCGACGCCACCTCGTGGTAAGCGTCGGGCGGAACGCAGGCTTCGAACTTGCTCTTCGTTCTCCAAAAGCAGCCACTGGGCATCAGCATTGCGCTGGCCAGAAGCCACGTCAAAATTCTGCGAGCAACAAGCATTGCGGCAGGCGATTTGCGAACGAGTACGAAAACGAAACTCCAGCCGCCGTCCAGCGGCGACCGGCTTGGCGCAGAACCCACCCATACATAATGGCCCTGCACCTTCGTCTACATTTTTCGGCAGTTACAACCGCTACCATGATTATTTCCGTCACAATCGCCACACTCCGCCCAAATCCTCATGCTGACTCAAAACGCTTGCTATTCGAGAATTCTCCGAAAAATCGAGGCTTTTCTCGGCACGAAACGCCGCTGGCATCGATAGCTGCCGGTCGTGCAAAGCCTGATGACTGTAGCGGCGGAATTCTTTCAATCGCATCGGTGGACGTGTGCCAGCAAGCTGTGCGATTCACCCGCCCGGTTATATTGAAGGAATGCCTGCTCCTCTTCCCAAAGCAGGTGGAACGCCCCACGCCTGGCAGGAGTTGGAAGATGTTTTCTCCTCGCTCGGCCAACTCGCGCGCTCCCCTGTTCCACCCACCGAGTTCTACCGCCAACTTCTGGCCGAGAGCGTGCGCGCGCTATCGGCAACCGGCGGCGCGGTATGGCTGCGCGAGTCCGATGGCTCTTTCCACCAAGCCGTGCAACTGAACTGGCCTCGTGAAGCGTTCACTGGAGATAAACAATCCCGCAAAGGTCACGAATCGCTGCTCACCTCGGTCGCCCGCGAACACGGCGTGAGATTCCTCGAACCTCACGCATCCACAGATGATGATGCAATGCTGGGCAACCCCACCGACGATGTGATGTTCCTCACCCCCGTGCGATTGGCTCTCGCCGAAGGCGATGCCACAAAGCAATCCGCTCAAGCCGATACTCGCGCGATTGTCGAAATCCTACTCCGCCGCGACCTGAACCCCGCCGCGTACCGTGGCTGCGAGCAGTTCCTGGCCGCCGCGTCGGAACTTGCTGCCGATTATCATGCCTACCACGAACTCCGCCAGTTGCATGGTAGCGACACCGAGCGAAACGCGCTGCTTCGACTCGCACGCGACGCCGGTCGAACCCTCGACTTGCACGAAACGGCCTACGCCGTTGCCAACGAAGGGCGCTCGGCCATCGGCTGCGATCGGCTCAACGTGCTCGTGGTGCGAGGAAATCGATGCCGCTTGCTAGCCACGAGCGGCGTCAGTCGCATCGAACGCCGTAGCGGTGCCGCGCGACGTTTGGAGCAAGTAGCAACACTGGTTCGCCGCACCGATGAAGCAGCCCTCTACACCGACGGCGTTTGCGATGCGCTACCTCCCATCGCCGACGCTCTCGAACAGCACGCCGAGGAATCGCACGCACGCCAAATCGCGGCCGTGCCGCTGCATCGCTACGTAAGCGTGCGAGAACAGGATGAAACCGTCGGCCAAAAAGCGAAAGCAAAACGCTCGCAGCGTGCCGAGTTTGTTCTCGTTGCCGAACATTTCGATGGCCGCGGCTTCGAGCCCACTCGCCTCGTCGAAGTGAGCGAAGCATGCAGTTCGGCCCTCTACAGCGCGTGGGAATTCGATCGCCTTCCTTTTGGTTGGCTGCTGCGGCCACTGGGAACCGCGAAACAGCAACTAACCGCCCACCTGCCGCGAACCGTTTTCTTGCTCGCCGGCATCGCTGCGACCATTACGGCCCTCGTGCTCGTTCCGGCCGACTTCACCGTGGAAGCCGCGGGCACGCTCGAACCGGTCGTGCAACGCGACGTATTCGCACCGCGCAGCGGTCTCGTTGAAGAAGTGCTCGTCTCCCACGGTGCCACTGTGAAACAAGGCGAGCCGCTCGTCCGGATGCGCGACCCCGAACTCGAACTGGAAATCAAACGCGTCGACGGCAATCTGGAAACGGCCGGGCGGCAACTCGACGCCGTGCGCGCCACCCGAACCAATCGCGCGATTCGCGAAACCAAACCGACCGACGCATACCGACTCTCGGCCGAAGAGCGCGAACTGCAACAGCAATTAACGAACCTGCGGCACGAACTCGAACTGCTCGAAGCCGAGCGCAACTCACTCCTCGTCACCGCACCCATCGCCGGCCGCGTGCTTACCTGGGACATTTCGCAACGCCTCGCCGCCCGCCCCATCGAACGTGGCCAAGTGCTGATGAGCGTGGCCGACCTTTCGCAAGACTGGCAACTGGAACTCGACGTGCCAGACGATCGAATCGGGTACGTGCTGGCCGCACAACAAAAGCTCGAACCCGCGCTGCCAGTTCGCTTCCGCCTCAACTCCGACGACCGCGAACAACACGAAGGCCATGTAGCTGAAATCTGCCAAACGGCCAGCGTCGAGGAATCTCCCGGCACCTCGGCAACACCAAGCGTGCTCGTGAAAGTCGCACTCGATCGACTGGAACTCAGCGACACGGCTCGCAAAGAACTCCGCCCCGGCGTCACGGCCCGGGCACAAATCGACTGCGGCAAAGCGCCGCTCGGCTACGTTTGGCTGCACGACATTTGGGACACCCTCATCGAATGGGCAACCTTCTAACCACCAATCTCACAAACATCACCCAACTAACAACGGACAACGGACAACCCAAACAAATCCCATGAAACGGCCCCTGCCACAAATCGTCCTGCTCTTCACCATCAGCACATGCCTCGGCGCGCACACCGCCGAGGCCTCCGTCGAGGTCGAGTCGGTCGTGCTCCGCCTCATGGAAGAAGCCGAGGTGCCGGCCCAAGAATCGGGCGTGGTTACCAACGTCGCTGTGCGCGAAGGCCAGCGCGTCAAGCAAGGCGAACTGCTCACGCAAATCGACGACCAGGTGCCACGCCTGGCAGCCGAGGCAGCCCAATCGCAGCTCGAAATTGCACGCGCGAAAGCTACCAACGACGTCCGCCAACGATTCGCCCGCAAGTCGCTCGAAGTGTCCGCAGCCGAGTTGCAGCGATCCACCGAATCGATCGAGCGATTCCCCAAAAGCGTGTCGAACTCGCAGCTCGATGTGGAAAAACTCAACGTGCAGAAAAACCAGCTCGAATCCGAACAAGCCGAGCAAGATCAACGCATCGCTACGCTGGAAATGAACGCCAAGCAGAACGAGCTCGACGCGGCCAAGGCCGAGGTCGTGCGGCGACGCATCCGAGCACCGTTCGACGGCGTGATCGTGCAAGTTTACGTGCGCAAAGGCGAATGGGTGAAGCCGGGCCAACAAGCGCTGCGAATCGTAAATGTCGACCGACTCAAAGCCGAAGGTTTCGTGCCGGCCGCACAAGCCACAAACGACCTCGCGGGCAAATCGGTGCAACTCACGATCGACACGGGCGACCAAGAAAAAACATTCCCCGGCAAAATCGTGTTCGTAAGCCCCGAGGTCGACCCAATCACCGGCCAGGTGCGCGTGTGGGCCGAAATCGACAACCGCAACGGCGAACTACGCCCCGGCCTGCCCGCAAAAATGACCACGAATTAATCAAGCAACCAACGACAGTACAAACTAACAACGGACCACGGACCACTAACTCCCCCCATGCCGAGTACCGCATCCATCCACCGCACGCTCGCCCTGCGAACGCGGCCCGACTTGCTGGCAACCGCCGTCGAATCGGCCGGCGCGGCCGCGTGGGTGGTGAAGGATCCGCTCACGCTCGAACACTTCCAATTCTCGGCCGAAGAATACGCGCTGCTCGATTGGCTCCGCCAACCCGCCACCATCTCCGAACTCCAACGACGGTTTGCCGAAAAGTTTCCGCCGCAAACCATCGGCCCCGAAGCCGTGTGGGAATTCATCAGCCGATTACACGACTCCGGCCTCGCCGTCAGCACGGCCACAGGCCAAGGCAACGAACTTCTTAACCGTCGCCGCCAACAGCGCAACAAACGCTGGTCGTTCGCTTGGACCGGCCTGCTCGCCATGCGTTTCCGTGGCATCGATCCCGACCGGCTGCTCTCCATCATCCACGCCAACTGCCGCTGGCTGTTCTCCAAAACGGCCGCCGCAGTCGCCCTGGGAATCGTCGCACTCGCGCTTTCGATTCTCATCGGACACTTCTCCGAATTCAGCCGACGCCTGCCCGAGCTCTCGGCCCTGTTCGAGTTCCGTAACCTGCCCTGGTTACTCTTGGCCATCGGCTCCGTGAAAGTGTTGCACGAACTGGGCCACGGACTCGCCTGCAAACACTTTGGCGGCGAAGTGCGCGAACTCGGCTTCATGCTCCTCGTGTTCGCGCCCTGCCTATACTGCGACGTCAGCGACGCCTGGCGGCTCCCCAGCCGATGGCAACGCATGGCCGTGTCCGGTGCCGGCATTGTCGTGGAAGTCGTGCTTGCCGCACTCGCCACCATCGTATGGTGGTACGCGCAGCCCGGCGTCGTCCAGCTTCTCGCGCTCAACATCATGGTCGTGTGCAGCCTCAACACGCTTGTGGTCAACGGCAACCCGCTGCTGCGGTACGATGGCTACTACGTGCTGGCCGACCTCGTGAACGTGCCCAACTTGTGGATACGATCGCGCGAAGCGCTCTCCCGCTACATGGGCCGCTGGTTCATTGCCACCAAACGCAACGAAACGAACGACGACCCGCTGGTTCCCGCCACCCAGCGACCATGGCTCGCCGCCTACGCGCTGGCATCGAAGACTTACCTAACGCTTGTGTTCGTGGGCATCGTGTGGGGACTCATCACCTGGCTCCACCCGTACCGACTCGATAACGTGGCCTACTTCATCGGGTGTACGGTAGTTGCCAGCGCGCTCGTCAGCCCTGTGACCACCGCGGCACGACTGGCACGCAACCCAATTCGCCGCAACCAAGTGCGTAAAAGCCGAGTCGCACTGGCGGGAACACTCGCGCTAGCCGCGATCGTCGGCATCCTCGCGATTCCCGTCACGTACAAAGTCGAAGCGCCCGTCGTGCTACTGCCCACCGATGCCGCGCGCGTTGCCGCCACCACCCACGGCACGCTCGTCTCCATGCTGCCCGTCGGCAGCCAAGTGAAACGCGGCGACACGATCGGCCAACTCGCCAATCCCACCACCACCGTCGAAATCGCACGACTCGAAGGCGAACAGCGACTGCGACAACTCCGAGTCGAGCACCTCGAGCGATTGCGCGGCATCGACCGCGAAGCAAACGACGATTTACCAACCGCCCGCGCGGCACTCGCCGATACCGAACGCCGCCTCGCCGAACTCCGGAGCGACGCCAAACGACTCACGATCACCGCCCCCACGGACGGCACCATCCTGCCCGCCCCGCGACTCGTCGGCACAAACTCCGCGCGAGCCACCTCGCCTCACGCTCGCCTCGCCACATGGTCGGGCACCTTGCTCGACGAAGTAAACCGTGGAGCCTATGTCGAACCCGGCTCGCTGCTCTGCCTCGTCGGCAACCCGTCGCAACTCGATGCCGTGATGCTCGTAAGCGATACCGACGTCAAACGCCTCCATCCCGGCCAACCGGCACGCTTGCAACTAGAACAATTACCGGGGCAAATCGTGGGCGGCGAAGTCGTGGAAGTCTCGCGCTACGAACTGCCAAAATCCCGCGCCAGTCACCACGGCCCCGAAGACCTCGACTCACTCCTCACCGGCATCGTACCGCCCGAACAACACGGCACCGTCTACCAAGCCCGAGTCCGCTTCACCGCGCCCCCAGCACAACTCATCACCGGCACCCGCGGCCAGGCCAAAGTAGCCACCGAACGAATCCCCCTCGCCCGTCTCCTCCTCCGCTACCTAACCCAAACCTTCCGCCTCCCTGCCTAAAGTAGCAGGCACACTCCGGGTGCCGCCACGGAAACGAGTGGAACAACCTGCCTATTTTCCGGAAGGGGACAAGTTTTGGGGAAGGGGACAAGTTTTTTGGGGGTGTCCACTTGGTGCCATCGACGGGCACCGTCGTGGTGAGAAGCGAGATGCCAGAGGTGAGGTGCCGGAGCACGCACCGGTTGCGGGAACGGGTCGCAAGCGACGCCGCTAAATGGTTGTTGAGGTTAGGTTGTCAAAGAGCGGGCGCGGGGATTGCGCGCTGTGATCGTTTGTTTAGTTGGCAGCATAGCAGATTTGATGGCATTTGTGTTGCGGAAAAAACGGCCACTTGGGTGGCCGAAAATAGTGGGTTGACAAGGGGGGAGGCAAACGGGGAATGCCGAACGGGGAACGGGGAGCACTGACTGTTGGGCGATTGTGCGTTGGGAGCGTGTAAGCACAACCGCCCGAAAGTCGGTGCCACCCTTGGAAGTGTGAATCAGCTTGCGGACGAGACTCTTTCCGGCCAAAAGACTAACCTTGGTTTCGACTGCAAGCTGGCGGCAGGAAGAAACACTGGCGAAGCCAGTGGCACCCGGCGTAAAGCGGAAACTTCGCCTAGTGCCACTGCTGACTTGCTCAGCAGTGCTCTGCCAGCCGAGACCTTGTGGCATCTTTCTTCAAAAAAACATCTAACTGATTACAACAGCGATCTACTACCCTCCTCTACTTCCCACCACAAGCTGGCGGCTATAAACCACACTGCTGCACCGGCACCGGGCGTGGTTCCCGCCGGTCGTAGACCGGCGGCTAAATGGGGGTGGTAACGCATCGCGGGAGACGCCGGGTGCCACTGGCCTTGCCAGTGTGATTTATCAGAAGCACGGATAGATATTCCAACGGCATACGAGAAAAGCAGCTTGCACGTCGGCTCTGCCAGTGGATCGAAAGACCGAAGGCTTGCACGAAATGCTTGAAGTTCGTGTGCTAACCCTTTAAGCTTCCCAGCATGAGTGCCATTCGTCCCCATCGTAAGCTGGTCAAGCATTATCACGAGCCGGGTGCTTTTCACGAATTAACGTTTTCTTGTTACAAACGTCAGCCGTTGCTAGCCAACAACACATGGCGAGAGCAGTTGGCTCATTGCATCGACGTGGCAGGCGAGGAGTTTGAAACTCGGCTTGTCGCCTTTGTGTTCATGCCTGAGCATGTGCATTTGCTGGTAATGTCGGCGGGGAATGAAGCTTCAATCGATAAATACTTGGCCCGTGTCAAGCAACCTTTTTCCAAGTGGGTGAAGCAACGATTGGTGGAGGTGAACTCCTCGCTTGTTCGGCGACTGACCGTGCAAGAGAGGCCGGGGAAGTCGTGCTTTCGATTCTGGCAAGAAGGGCCTGGATATGACCGGAACATGACGACGCCTGCCGTGATCGAAGCCGCCATCGAGTACCTTCACATGAACCCGGTTCGACGTGGAATGGTGCCACGTGCCGTGGATTGGAAGTGGTCGAGTGCAAGCTGGTACTTGCTCGAACCGCCTGGACAACAAATCGAGGGGCTGCCAGTGATTCACGGATTGCCAATAGGGACACTGGATCGAAGTTGAAAAGTCTTAGAGCACTGGCGAAGCCAGTGGCACCCGGCGTTCCGACGGAAGTGTGAGTTAGCTTGCGGACGAGGCTCTTTCCGGCCAAAAGACCAACCCTAGTTTCGACTGCAAGCTGGCGGCAGGAAGAAACACTGGCCAAACCAGTGGCACCCAGCGCGCCATCATTTCGGCCATTGGCAGCGATACGGCGGGCAGCTTCCCGGTCGGTATTGGCCGAGCGTGTAGTCGCAATCGCCCGGGCAATTCGTTGCAATGCAGTACGGTAACGCCGGGATCGTCGCGAAGAAGTGGGCCGCCGATGCGGCCGATTGCAGGCACCCGCAGTCTCCACATCCGCAGCCATAGCCGTAACGCTCGAGGTTCGGCTGTTCGAAATACAGCGGCCGATAACACAGGCACGTCGCGTTCCAGGCAAACGTCGAAGTGCCCCACATCCGCATTCCGGCCGTCGGCCCGGCTGATTGATTGATCATCGTCCAGCAGGCACCCGCTTCGTCGGCCGGGAATTCACCGGACGGCATCGCGATGCTGATTCCTAACTGGCCGAGCGATTTGGTCGGCATCGCAGCGCAAGAATTCCTGGCAATCTCGGCGTCGAACTCGGCCTCCTCGCGGGCCGCTTCCGCGGCGTTCTCAATATCCTGCGCATAAGCAACCGGTTCCACGGCTTTACCCGAGCGTGGCACGTTGATAGCAGTGCTCTTTGCAAATCGCGAAGCGGTTCGCGATTGCTGGTTACCGCTTGGGTTACCCTGGCCTGTTGCGGCAAAATGTTTCGGCTGTCGCAATTCGGCCGTGGGCTTGCCCGTGCCCTGCGACCCGTTCGTAATTGCAAAGCACTTGGCCGCGACCAACGTAAAACCGCAGACAGCCGCGGCGCAGCACCATTTCACGAACAGGCTAGGCGACGGGCCACGGTGGCAAAATGACTGAGCCATGAGAGCATCGCTATCAGAAGAGAATGAAAACGCAAGACTAGGCGTCTCGTGTCTTCGGCCGCTCGCTCGGCACGGCTTGAGCGAAAACGGGCCGGTAGCTGGCAGCTAGTGGTCTGTCCATGGTCATTTTGCTGGGTGGCATGCCTTCGCCTTCTGGGCGTAGGCATGCTTACCCGCTACCGCGTGAAAGCATGCCACCCAGCAATTCAAGACTGACAGAACACTAGCCTGACGCTGGAAACTCTGAATCTGGCCACGGGCGGCAGGGGCGGTCCTGGCCGACCGGATTGGGTAAATACGTCACAAATACTGGCTATTTCTGAGGATACGACGTACAGAATATTTGACATTGGCGAAGTCCGCTCGTGATAATGGAAGACGGAACATGTGATTTGAGGACCCTCGAAAGCGAGCCGTCGGGCCAAGCCGCGACGAGGGCCGGGCCCCTTCTCTTCCGTTCAGGATTAAGCCTTCCATGCGACTGCCTTGGTTTTTCGGGCCGCGGCCAACACGCCGACGACCTGAACGCGGCCGGCACCAATCGGCCCCCACGCTCCGCGTGCGCCAACTCGAACGTCGTCGTGTCCTCGACGCGGCCGGCAGCACCGTCGTCGTTGATGTGGCCTTGCAGTCGGGCCAAGAAACAACCATCGCGACGCCGGTCACCAACACCGACGCGCTCGAGTTCAACTGGGTTACGCCCGACGCAACCAGCGAAAGCCAAGCGGCCGTCAATAGCTTCGGCTCCTCGACCGATGTAAGCGCCTCCGGTGCTTCAACGCAACCGGCCCTAATTGCGACCGTCGATCAAACCGTCAATGAAGGTTCGCTGCTCGACCTGAGCGGCCTCGGCGGTGCCTCACCACTGGGGTTGATCCTCGATCCGGATGCTGGCGAAACGCACACCGCGGCCGTCAATTGGGGCGATGCGCCGCTCACGCAATTCGATCCGGTCACCGTGTTCGATGATGGTGGCTTCGCCAAACCACTCGGCGGCACGCACACGTATGCCGACGGGCCGGGCGTGTACACGGTTACCATTCGCGTGGCCGACAATACGATGAGTGGCGACTTCGTGAACGGAGTCAACGGCGTGGACTTCGTCGAAGACACGTTCACCGTCACGGTGAATAACGTACCGCCGACACTCATCATCAGCGGCAACTCGACCACCGACGAAGGCAGCACGTACACACTAAACCTGTCCTCGAGCGATCCGGGCGACGACACGATCACCTCGTGGGAAATCAACTGGGGCGATGGCACCATCGAAAATGTGTTGGGCAATCCGTCGTCGGTAACGCACGTGTATGCCAATGGCGATGCGAACTATACGATTTCAGCGACAGCGACCGATGAGGATGGCACGTTCACGGCCAACACGCTGGACGTGTTCGTGCAGAACGTAGCACCTACAATCACGTCGGTGAATCTCTCGGATACTACGATTCCCGAGGGGCAGTCGGTCACCGTAAGCGGCACGTTTACCGACCCGGCACTGGGCGTGCCGACGGAGACGTTCACGGTCGTCATCGATTGGGGCAACGGCGCGACGAGCGTGGCCACGGTGGATAACGCGCTAGGCACTTACACGGCGACTTATACCTACGCGGACGATCACCCGCTCACCGGTACGCCGGACGATACGTTTACTATTACCGTCACCGTGACTGACGACGATGGCGGTAGCTCCTCCACGGCAGGCAACGATCTGCTAGAGCGTGAAGTGACTGTCACGAACGTAGCTCCGACGATCACGGCGATTGATCTTTCAACGACGGTGCTCGACGAAGGCCAATCGCTGACGGTCAGCGGCACGTTTACCGACCCTGCGCTGGGCCAAGCAACGGAAACGTTCACGGTTGTCGTAAATTGGGGGAACGGGGATACCAGCGTGGCGGTAGTCGATGCCGCGTTAGGCACGTACACGGCCACGTACCTGTACCGCGACGATCATCCGGAAAGCGGCACAGACCAAGACATTTTCTCGATCACGGTGGAGATCGTGGACGACGATGGTGGTTCGTACCACAGCAGCACCGATCCGGACCTCGATCGTTGCGTGACGGTGCGTAACGTGGCTCCCGCGGTGTCGCTCGATGCGGTAACGCCCGTCAATGAAAACGGCGTGGCCACGCTCACGGGCAGCTATACCGACATCGGCATTCTCGACTCGCACACTGTGGTCGTGGATTGGGACGATCCCAACGACACGCAACCCTCCACATTCAGCGTGCCTGCGATTCACGATGCGGCCGGCATGCCAACGCTGGCCGTGGGACAAACGATCGCATCGAGTACCGACGGAGCCGTGCTCACGATCACGGCCATCAACGCGGTCACAGGGCAAGTCAGTTTCAGCGTGCAGCACCAGTATCTCGATGACGGCCTCGCGCCGGGCAACGGCATATCGAGCGATGCAAGCTTCATCACGGTTACCGTGACGGACGATGATACAGGTTCGAGTTCGCAAAACACGACCGTGACCGTGCAGAACGTGGCACCCACTGTGGCCGTGAATGCAGTGGCTCCGATCAACGAAAACGGCACTGTGACGCTTACCGGCAGCTATACCGATATCGGGCTGCTCGACGGTCACTCGCTCGTCATCGATTGGGACGATCCGAACAACAGCGATTTATCGTCGTTCGAGATTCCTGCGATTCGTGATGCGGCCGGGAACCCCACACTCGCGGTTGGCCAAACGATCACTTCGAGTACCGATAGTGCTGTATTAACCATTACAGCCATCAACGCGGCCACGGGTCAGGTGAGTTTCAGCGTCCAGCATCAGTATTTGGATGACGGCCTGGCCCCCGGCAACAACATGGCTAGCGACACAAGCACGATTGTCATCCAGGTGACGGATGATGACGGCGGCTCGAATTCCACCAGCACTGCGATGGTGGTAAACAATGTCGGCCCCTCGATTTCGCTCGGCGCTGTGAGCGGCATCAACGAGAACGGCGTCGCCACGCTCACCGGTAGTTATACCGACATAGGTTTGCTCGACGGGCAGACGATGACTGTCAACTGGGGCGATCCAAACAACGCACAGCTTTCGACGTTCACCATCCCCGCGATTCGCGATGCGGCCGGGAACCCCACACTCGCGGTTGGCCAAACGATCACTTCGAGTACCGATAGTGCCGTATTGACTATCACAGCCATCAACGCGGCCACGTGGCAAGTCAGCTTCAGCACGCAGCATCAGTATTTGGATGACGGCCTGGCCCCGGGCAATGGAACCGCGAGCGATACGAACACGATCACGGTAAATATTTCGGACGATGACTCGGGTACGAGCGCGAGTGCTACGAGCGTGTTGGTCAGCAACGTGGCACCCACAGTGTCGCTCAATCCGGTCGCAGGCGTTAGTGAAAACGGCGTCGCCACGCTCACCGGCAGTTACACCGACATTGGCTTGCTCGACGGGCAGACGATGACCGTCAACTGGGGCGACCCAAACAATTCGCTGCTTTCGACGTTCACCATCCCCGCCATTCAGGATGCGGACGGGAACAGCACGTTGAGCGTTGGCCAAACCATCGCTTCGAGTACTGATGGGGCGATTCTCACGATCACGGCCATCAACGCAGCCACTGGCCAAGTCAGCTTCAGCACACAGCATCAGTATTTGGATGACGGCCTAGCTCCTGGTAATAACACAGCCAGCGATACGAGTACGATTTCCGTGACCGTGACGGATGATGACGGCGGCTCGAACGTCGCTACCACTACGGTTCTGGTGCAGAATGTGGCTCCCACGGTGTCTGTGAATACTGTATCTCCGATTAACGAGAACGGCTTCGCCACCCTGACGGGAAGTTATACCGATATCGGTTTACTCGACACGCATACGCTAACGATCAACTGGGACGATCCGAACGATCCGCAGCTTTCGACATTTGCAGTGCCTGCGATTCGCGATGCGGCCGGAAACCCAACGCTTGCAGTTGGTCAAACAATTTCTTCGAGCACTGATGAAGCCGTGCTCACGATCACCGCAATCAATGCGGCCACGGGCCAAGTCAGCTTCAGCGTTCAGCATCAGTATTTGGATGACGGCATCGCGGACGGCGTGAATGGCGCTAATAACACGGCGAGTGATACGAGCACGATCACCGTCACCGTGGCCGATGATGACCTGGCCACGAATACGGCAAGCACGACGGTGGTGGTCAACAATGTTGCGCCGTCCGTTTCGCTCAACGGCGTTAGTGCCATCAACGAGAATAGTATTGCTACGCTTACCGGTAGTTTTACGGATATCGGTCGGCTCGACCGGCACACGATGACCGTCAATTGGGATGACCCGAACGACGCGCAGATTTCATCTTTCACGATCCCGGCGATTCGCGATGCGGCCGGGAATCCCACGCTCGCCGTAGGCCAAACGATTGCATCCAGCACCGACGAAGCCGTGCTCACCATCACGGCCATCAACGCAACAACGGGCCAAGTCAGCTTCAGTGTTCAACACCAATACTTGGACGACGGCTTGGCTCCTGGCAACAACACGGCCAGCGATACGAGCATGATCACCGTCACCGTGGCCGACGATGACACGGGATCGAATGCCGCGAGTACGACGGTGGTGGTCAACAACGTCAATCCGGTGCTCACGGTGAGTGCGCCGATCACGATCAACGAAGGTTCGCTGCTCGACTTGCTAGGATCGGGAGGCTCGCCCACGGTTGGCAACTTTACAGATGTGGGCACGCTTGACCGCCATGCCGCACAAATCGATTGGGGCGACGGGTATGTGGAAATCGGCACGGTGATTCAGTCGGCCGGTGGTGGTTTGATCATCGGTTCGCATACCTATGCCGATGATGGCGTGTACACGGTCATCGTGCGTTTGGCCGACGACGACATGGGAGCGTTCGCATCTCCGGACAAGTTCAATGCGGGTATCACGGGCGTCGATTATGTGCAGGCCACATTCACGGTGACCGTGCTGAATGTGGCACCGTCGCTTACCGATGGCGGGCCGGCCAATGTTGTGGATGAAGGCTCGTCGTTCGTGCTGTCTGATTTGGGTAGCGGTCAATCTCACTTGGGCATCGGACTCTCCGACCCAGGTTTCGACAATCCGCTCAACCCCACCACGCCCGCTCTGGGAAATCCGTTTTCAGAATTGTTCGTGGGCTACACGATCGACTGGGGCGATGGCACGGCTGATACGCCCGTGAACGTGGTAATGCGTAATAACGGCGCTCCGGACAGCGCGACTACCGCCTTGTTCGAGCACGCGGCCCACACGTATGCCGACAACGGCACGTACACCGTTCGTGTTCGCGTGGCCGACGACAACATGGGTGCCTATCACGACGCGTCGCTATTTGAAACGGGCGTGGAAGGCGTCGATTTTGTCGATCTCACGTTTACGATCACGGTGAATAACGTGGCTCCCACAATGACCGTGCCTGTGGTATCGGCCGACACGATCAACGAAAACGGTTCGGTGAGTTTTAACGTGTCGTTCAGCGATCCTGGTTTCGATAACCCGCTGAACGATAACACGCCCCCGAACGGCGGCGAGGTCGAGGAAAGTTTCACCTACGACATCGACTGGGGCGATAATCGGCAAACGCTGGGCAACGTGGCGGTCGCGGCAACGCCCGGTGGTGTCGGCGTTCCGTCGCAAGGTTCGTTCGGCGGTTCGCATGTGTATGCCGACGATGGCACGTATACGGTCACAGTCACGATTCACGATGATGACGGCGGCTCGTTCACGCGGCAGTTCAACGTGGTCGTGCAGAACGTGGCCCCGCAGTTCATTCCACAGCCAGACGGCAGTTCGTTCCAGGGCGACGATATCAACACGAGCGGCGTTACCACGATTCGAGTTGGTTATCGTGATCCGGGTTTCGACAACCCGGCGAACCCGAACTCACCGGTGCTGCCTCACATTTCTAACACTCAACACGAAGTGTTCGCCCACGTGCTGAATTGGGGCGACGGCTCGATCGACGCACTGCACACTTACGCGAACGACGGCATCTACACGGTGACGATCACGATCAGCGGTGCGGACCTCAACGGCACGTTCACGTTTACCGACTTCGTGGGGAGCAATACGTCTCTGCTGACACTCGTGAGCGGGCAAACGCTCAATGTGCCTGGCGCGAGTGCTTACACGTACACGGTCGATTGGGGCGATGGCACGATTCAAACGATCTCGCTTACGCTGAACCAACCATTGGTGCCGCTTGCCGTGGCACCGCGAACCACGGTGCTTGTGGCCGACCGTGTGTCTGGCGATATCGGCGTGCATACCACGGGTGGATTCGAGGTACAGCACAAGTACACGGGGCCGCCGAATCCGCTCAATCCGTCGGCCGATATCGCGATCACGGTCACGGTGATGGACGACAACAACGGCTTCGTGGCGGGTACGATCTTCGTGCCGAACCCGGGCATCGAAACGATCAACGTGGCGATCGACACCACGCCGCAAGTGCCGCGGCTCGAGTATTTGCCACCCGCGCCGCCCCAACCTTTGTTGAATCAATCGACTGCAACGATCCTCGGCCTGCAATCGAACGACGTGGGAGGCGGTGGCGGCGATTCGGCCGTTACTTCGGAGCGTTTCTTGGAGCTCGTTGCTTACGCGCCGGATGGCAGTGAAGTGGGCCGTTATCGTTTGCAAGAAGAAGCGTTGGCCGACTTGCGTGGCCTGTTCGCCAAACTGCCCGACGGTCACTACAAGATTTTCCTGGTTCGCACCGACAATAACTCGCGTCGGCTGGTGATGGAGGTTTACGTGCGGCGCGGGCGTGTGATCGATCCTTCGGACGACTCCGAGGGCATACGCGATCGGCCGCCCACGAGCGAAGCCGAGGAGCGTCCGCAAGCGGTTCCGGCAGCCAAGCCAGGCGAGAATAGGGAAAAACCGGATGCGGCTTCGCTTCCCCGAGACGAATACGCTCCAATGCCATCAGTCGTCTTTGACGACGACGTGTTGGATCTTGCCATGCCAACCGATTCGCAGCCGGCGGCGATTAGCTACAGTGCCTTGCGGTGGGGAACCGCGCTGGCCGGCGTAGCGGTTGCCGCGGGGGCCAGGCCGTGGTCGAGCACGGTAGAATCGGCGTTTGCCGAGGCCGACGGGAGAGCTTGGCAACGATTGCGCCGTGCAGGCCGTTTAGGCGGGTCATCGCGGCGTGGCATAAAACCGACAACCACTCAGGATCGTCCGAAAAACTAATTACAATGGGGAAATCGGCCCGGCGTCGAAGTCATGGCTCAGGTTCGTTATGCGTAAGTGCCAATCGTGTGATTACGAATTGAATTCCGACGAGTTGACGGCAGAAAACTGCCCCAACTGCGGTGCCCTGCTGCGCCGTTTGGCACAACGCACGATCGACGACTCGCATTTGTCTCAAGACGACAACCGGCAAACCATCGGCGTTGACGACCTCACGTTCGACCCCAACGCCAAAGAGTCGATCGAGCTCGAGCTCACCGAGGATGATGATCCGGGCAACAAAACGATCGACCTCGGATCGCAACGCACCATGCCTTCGCTCGACGACATCGACGCTGGCCAAACGATTGAAATTCCGTCGGCCGAGCGTAAATCGCCCACGATTGCCGACCAGTCAGACCGAACGATGGAATTCGACACGTTCGGGTCGATTCAACATGCTGGCGAGGAGCCACCGACGAAGCGTGTGCGACGTTCGACCCATTCGCTCGAAAGCGACAAGACGATCGATCTCGATATGCCGCCGGCCGAGGTGCGCAAGCTCGACTCGCAATGGCGTGACACGGTAGAGCCCGGCGCGCGGCAGGGACAAACGATTCGCCAGCATGAAACGGTCACCGGTTTTCGTTCATCGCTGCCGGTTAAGTCGCGCTATGTTCGGGAGAAACGCAAAACGCCCGAGCCCGCGCCGAAATCGCTGGCCGACGTGCCCGACTACGAACTGCTCAACATCATTGGCGAAGGCGGCATGGGCGTGGTGTATGCCGCGCATCAATCGTCGATCGCGCGTACGGTCGCGGTGAAAATGCTCAAGCCTTCCGCCAAAGTGCGAGAGGACCAGCGGGATAAGTTCATCAGCGAAGCAGTCGTTACGGGCGAACTCGACCATCCGAACATTGTGCCGATTTACGACCTCGGCTCGAACGATGAAGGCGCGCTGTTCTACTCGATGAAGCGTGTGCGCGGCACCCCTTGGGACAAAGTCATTCTGCAGAAGCAGCTTGATGAAAACCTGAGCATTCTGCTGCGCGTGGCCGATGCCGTGGCGTTCGCCCACGCGGGGGGCGTGATTCATCGCGACCTGAAGCCGGAAAACGTCATGCTGGGTGACTACGGCGAAGTGCTGGTGATGGACTGGGGCCTGGCCCGAATCACGCCCGAGTTCGCGCACGTGGATACGGTCTACCAATCCGACAGCCTGGGCGGCACGCCCGCGTACATGTCGCCCGAGATGGCGCGTGGCCCGGTCGAAGCCATCAACAAAACGAGCGACGTTTACCTGCTCGGGGCGATTCTCTACGAGATCATCGGCGGTGTTCCTCCCCACTCGGGCCGCGATGTGATGCAATGCCTCATGGCGGCGTCGCAAAATAAAATCGATCCGATTCGTTACGACGGCGAGCTGAAAACGATCGCCCTCAAAGCGATGGCCACGCGCCAAGAAGATCGCTACCAGACCGTCAAAGAATTCCAGGAAGCGATTCGCGTTTATCAGTCGCATTCCGAGAGCCTCGTGCTCACGGCTCATGCGAATCAGAATCTGCAGCGCGCTCGCGAATCGAACGATTACCAGCTTTATGCCCGCGCGCTGTACGGTTTTCAGGAATCGCTGAATCTGTGGGACGGAAACCACCGTGCCCGTACGCTGCTTAGAGAAACACAATACGACTATGCGACTTGTGCGCTAAACAATGGCGACCTTGACCTGGCGGCATCGCTGCTCGATACGAGCCACGAAGATCAACAAGCGCTCGCGACCAAAATCGACGCGGCTCGAAAAGAGCGTGATGCGCGCCAACGCCGCTTGCGGCTGGCGAAGCAAGCCGTGGCGGCGCTGATTGTGGGGATCATCGGCACGGTGACCACGGGACTGGTACTGGTGAATGCCCAGCGTAATCGGGCCATCGCGGCGCGCGAGGAAGCGGAAGAACAGCGCGGCATCGCGGTACAGCAAAAGAATATCGCCGACGAACAGCGAGAAGAAGCGGATAAGCAACGCGGCATTGCGGACGACAAACGCCAAGACGCCGAAGAGCAACGCGGCATCGCCGAACAAAAGCAAAAAGAAGCCGACGAACAACGCGGCATCGCCGAGGACAAACGCAAGGAGGCCGAAGAACAACGCTTGCTGGCCGAACAAGCCAAGCAGGCCGAGGAGTACGAGGCCTACATTGCTCAAATCGGTCTAGCAGCCGCGAAGATCGACGAAAACGCATACGACTACGCCCAACAGCTTCTCGATGAAAGCCAGCCGGAGCTGCGCAACTGGGAATGGGGCCGGCTCTACCACTTGTGCAAACTCAACGCCGGCAATTACGAAGCGGCGGGCCCTGTGGACTCGGTCGCCTACTCGCCGGACGGCAAGCTGTTTGTGACAGCCGATCGAGGCGGAAAGGTTACCATGCGCGATGCCGAATCGGGCAAAGTTCGGTTCTCGGTTCCGCATGGGCAATTCGTGTTTTCGGCGGCGTTTTCGCCAGACGGCAAACACATCGCCAGTGGCAGCAGCGATCGCACGATCAAAATCATCGATGCGGCAAACGGAAACGTTCTCGATACGCTCGCGGGTCACGACGATGGCGTGCTCACGGTGCGTTTCTCGCCAGACGGCAAGCAACTTTTGAGCGGCTCGCTCGATAAAACGGCTCGTCTGTGGGATTTGGCCACACGGCAAACGCTGCAAACATTCCGCGACAATAGCTGGTGGATTTGGGCTGCCGAATTCTCGCCAGACGGCGACCGCATCGTCACCGCGGGCCAAGATGGCAAAGCCGTCGTGTGGCAAAAGTCGGAGCTCGCCGCCACTTCCACCACTCCGCAATCCCAAGCCCCTGGCCCCCAGCTTCCGTATTCGAAGCTAACCGAATTCACGGGGCATGACGGCGCGATCTACACGGCCAAGTTCTCGCCCCGGGGCAATCTCGTCGCCACCGGCGGCTACGATAACCTGGTTTTGGTTTGGAATCCCGACGAAGTAAAGCCGGTCGATATTGAAGCGCGACTGCAAGACCAAGCGGGCGAAGCGGCAAACCACCTGCGACTGGCCGGCCACGAGGGGCCCGTGCGTAGCGTGGCGTTTTCACCAAACGGTGAACTGCTCGTAAGCGGCAGCGAAGACAACTCGCTTCGCGTGTGGGATGTTGCCACGGGCGCTGGGGTCAAAACACTTCGCGGCCATGGCAGCGGCGTTCGCAGTTGCACCTTCTCGCCAGACGGCAAATTGATCCTGTCGGGCGATGACCAACGCGCGTACGTTTGGAACCTGGCCGGTTATCAGGAGGTGCGCATCCTGCATGCCACGGTTTTCTCCGGCCACGAGGATGCCGTGCTCTCGGCGCGATTCTCTCACGACGGCAAGAAAATCGTCACGGCAAGCCGCGACCGCACGGCGAGCCTGTGGGATGCGGCCTCGGGCAAACCGCTGCAGCGATTCGAGGAAGGCCACGAGTTCCTCGTTTCTTCGGCGGCGTTCTTTCCGAATGCCAAATATATTGCTACCGGAGCGGGCGATAATTCGGTTCGCCTGTGGGACACCACGGCCGGTACCCAAATCGCATCGCTTGCACCCACGGGCCGCGTCGGTACGCTTGCCATTGCGCCAGACGGCAAATGGATGGCAACCGGTAGCGTGGGGAATGAAGTTCAAATTTGGACGGTCGCGGACAACGCCGGACGGTTAGCCATTGGCGATCGCCCTACGACAGTTCTCAAAGGCCATCAGGCGATGGTGAATGCCATTGCGGTTTCGCCGTCGGGAGATTTACTGGCAAGTGGCGATAACAATGGCCGCATACGACTCTGGAAGCGCGCTGCTGACGGCGCGTGGAACGAAGCCGGCGAACTGTTGGGACACAGCATGACGGTTACCGCGCTCAGGTTCACTCCAGACGGTAGCCGCCTGATTTCCGCAAGCGGGGATCATACTTGCGGCCAGTGGGATTTGGCTGCCGGCCAGGAGTTGCAAAAGCTCGTTCTCAAACACAAGGCCTGGGTATCCGCGCTGGATATTTCAAGCGACGGGAAATACGCGCTCACCACCTGCGATGACGGCGCAGCCACGCTCTGGCGACTTGTGGACGCCAAGCTGGTGGCCACTGTGGAATCACAAGGCAAACCCTTCAATGCAGTTGCCATTTCACCCGATGACAGCACGGCCGCGCTCACCAGTGCGGAAGACAAGCAGGTGTTGCTGTGGGATCTCTCCGCCGCCACTGCTGGAGGAGAGCAGCAAGTTCCTGCCGTGGTGCTGCTCGACTTCAATCAACTTGGCAGCGAAGTATGGTCGGCCCAGTTCGCTCCCGATGGGCAGCGGCTGCTCACGATCGGCGGTAACGACGCCCAGCTTTGGAAAATCGACACACGCAAGCCGGTCGTGCGATACAGCCCCCACGGTGCCGTTGCCTCGGCCGCCATTTCGCCAGACGGCAAATTAGTTGCCACAGGCAGTTGGGACCATTCGGCGAAAATCTGGGACACGGCAACCGGCCAGGCCATTCGTAAGCTCGAACGTGCCCATGCCGGCTATATCAACTCGGTGGAATTCTCGCCCGATGGCTCGCAACTTCTCACGGCCAGCGACGACGGCACGGCACGCGTATGGGATGTCGCCAGCGGCCAGCCTGTTGGCAGCCCGTTCGCAGGGCACACCGCGCGATTGCTGGGGGCCACGTTCTCTCCCGATGCGACACGCATCCTGACGGTGAGCGGCGACAAGTCGGCACGCGTGTGGGATCGCGTCACGGGCCAACCGCAAACGGAACTCAAGGGCCATCAATGGGCCGTGCTGTGTGGGCAGTTTTCCGCCGACGGTAAGCATGTAATTACTGGCGGCCAAGATAAAACGGCCATCATTTGGGATGCGGCGACCGGTACACCGCTTACCAAGCTGGCCGGACATACCGCGGCCATTACCTCGGTCGCGTTTTCGCCCGATGGCACGCGTGCCCTCACCGGCAGCCAAGACAACACGGCCAAACTATGGGATGCGACCACCGGCAAAGAAATCCTCTCCCTGCCGGGTCATACTCAGGAAGTCACCTCCGTGAGCTTCGCGCCGAACGGTATCGACGTTCTCACTTCGAGCCGCGATGGCACTGCCATCATCTGGCTGGCTAGCGACTGGCGCGATCAAGCGCCGGTTGCTGTCGCATCGCCTGCCCGGAAATCGCAACAACGCTAGCGTCGCACCCATGCTCGTGCTGCTAGCGTGCCGAGAACACACCACCTATGTAATCCTCAAGGCTTACCCAAGTAACGCCCGATACACAGGGAGACGCGCTCGAATCGTTTGTCGTGAACGGTTCTTTCAGCCTGCGTGTACTCGATGTTTCGAGTCGCACGGTTCAAGCCGGTACATCGGTGCTGACGGATGGCAAGCAATACATCCTCCAATTCAAATGCTGCAGCGGATCGAGCAGGCCGTAGGCCCGCTTACCCTGTGTTGGCATGTCTGCCCGATACCGCAGAGCTAACGGGCAACCGTAAGCAACACGAGCAGAGCGAAGCGTCTGAGTTTGTCGATTACCGTTTCGACATGCCAAACGATTCTAATACGGCCAGCTCAACGCATGCCTCGCATTCACACGCAGTTGCAGCACCTCACATGCTGCGGCAATTTACGCATGGTGAAGGGAAACGTCGCAGCACGGGAACTGCCGCCCAATTGCTTCCGAACACCGACCCATTTGCATTTCCGACGACGGGCACGCTCGAACGGCTTGCTCCCATCGCGAGATTCCTCACGTTATTCCTGCTATTCACGGCAGTCGGCACGTTTATGGTTGCCAACATGCGTGTTCGGAAACCGACTAACTCGCCAGACGCTCAAGCTCCGGCAGCGATTACGCCGCCAGCCCCGGTTCCACTGCTAGAGCCGGCATCCACGACAACGCCGCCCAAAATCGCCGCGCCCACTGCGTTTGGACCGTTAGGTGCCAAGACCGAATCGGTCGAAGACCAGTTCGACGACTTCCCCGATTTAACAACCCAATTAGACGTCAAGCCACCGAGCACGCGGATTGAACTCGGCATGCTGCCCTATGTCCGGGTTTCCGAGCCGGCCGCAGTAGCGCAGTTGTCTGAAACAAATACACTTACACCAGCACCCGTTGCGCCACCGCAACCACAATACATAACAGGCGACACTTACGTTCCACCCATTGCCCGGCTTCCTGGAATCATCGAAGAAGTGCCGCAGCAGGCGAATCATGACACTCACCAACCGCGCATTTATTAAGGCTTACCGCACCGACGAGCCGCAGACCGCGCCGACCGGCCCCGTACTCTCGAAGGTCGCCGCGCCGGCAAGTCCGGAGGCAAAGCCCCTGCTGCGCCAGGCAGCCAGCGCTACCGGAGGAGCGACTCAGCCATCTGCCGTTCACGAATCTTACGCCGATGCGACTCGAACTCTAGTGAGACGTGTTGACACTCGAACGGAAGAGCCCGCAGTTGAGCCACGAGTAACGGCAGAACCGTTTCGAGCCCGGTCGACTGCGACAACCATCAAACCGCCGTTGGCTAATCGCCTCGCGACGACCGGTGACAAACGACCGCTGTCGTCGTTCATTGCCTCTGCCGGCATTGCACGCCTCGACAACGAACCTGCTGAAGGCGATTTCTTCCGGCCGGGAACCACGGTCGCCTCGTTTCATTGGCCCGAGGTTACCCGCACTTTGTCGCGTCACTGTGGAGCGCAGCTCGACCGCGTTACCGATTTGCTCATTGCCCATGCGGAAGTTGGCCGTTCGCTTACGGGCATTCTCGGCATGACACGAGGCCAAGGCGCGTCGACCGTTACTTTGTGCCTTGCAGCGCGTTTAGCTCAGAAAGGCCGCCGCGTGATTGTGCTCGACGCGAACTTTCGTCATCCGTGCCTGGCACAGTGGCTCGAGAGCGAGCCTACTTCGGGATGGCAAGACGTGTTGAAACACGGAGCCCCGTTGACGGATGCCGTCGTGCGGGCCGTGGAGGATCGCATCGACCTCGTAGGCCTTGGCGACAAGGTGCCCAGCGATTTGCAAAAGTTGGCTTCAGGCCTTCAAGCAGTGGTCACCGCCGGCGTGTTACGGCATGCCTACGAAAATGTGTTGATCGACCTGGGCGCGTTTCGCGATTCGTCAGCCACACCCATTGCATTCGACCTCGCCAAGAATATGGGAGTCGATGTTGCGCTCGCGGTGACAGGCGCTACGAGCCGAGCAGAGGATGTTACCACGATCGGCGAACAGTTTGGCAACCAAGGATGTGAATTTTTAGGTGCCGTTGAAAACCGAGTACTCAGTTAGTGATAGAACGATCGTTGCAAAGACGAGACGGCGGCCGGTTTCGACGAGCTTGCCTGACACTATCAAGACTTCCCCAAGCAACGCCGCGAAAAAAGGATAACAAGCCATGTACCTCGACTATTGGCAACTAACCAAGCGGCCGTTCGAATCGTGTGGTGAGCTCAGCGATTTTTATCCGTGCGAAGCGCAGGAAGCCGCGCTGTTCAAATTACGTTACGCGGTTGAGAATCGTCGTGGAGCGGCCGTGCTAGCCGGCCCGGCTGGCACCGGCAAATCGATGCTGCTGCAATTGTTCCACGCGAGTATTGCCGAGTGGCAACGACCATTCATTCACCTGGTATTTCCGCAGATGTCGAGCCGCGACTTGCTCGTTTACCTGGCCGAGCAACTCGGCGCGCCGCAGGCCGACTCGCCTCGACATACAATCGAGGAAAGCGTTCGACGACTTGAATTCATGCTAGGGCAAAATGCCAAGCAAGGCCGCCATGCCGTCATCGCCATCGACGAGGCCCACTTGCTCGAAGATTGCGGCGCGCTCGAAACGCTTCGGTTGCTGCTGAACTTTGAGTACGAGGGCCAACCAACGCTAACGCTTTTACTTGTTGGCCAAATGGGACTCGTATCGGCGGTGGGACGGTCGCCAAGCCTTGAGGAACGTGTGGCTGTAAAGGCACTCGTTCGCACTCTCACCGCGGAAGAAACTGCCGCCTACCTACAACACCGGATGCGAGCCGCGGGGGCCACGCGCGCGATCTTCACGCCCGCGGCAATCGAGGCCCTGCATTACCTGGGTCACGGCACGCCTCGGCAGATCAATCGACTGGGCGACTTGGCACTCGTGGTCGGCTTTGCCGACCGACTACCGGCTATCGATGCCGAGCAAGTGGAATCGGTATGCGAGGAGTTGGTGACGCTCATCGACTGAGTCGCTAAATAATTACGGCAAATGAATTAAAAAAGCCCAAGGCCAAACAGGCCTCGAGCTTTTTGCGTTTTATTACGTTGGGTTGACCAAATTAAGCACTTCGGCGACGAACACCGAAAGCAGCCACACAGCCAAGAACGACCATCGCAATGCTGGCCGGTTCCGGCACAGCACCACCACCACCAGGACTAGCGGTGTCGCCGAAGTTCGTTTTCCAGGTCGTGTATCCACCCGGCCCGCCGTAGGCAGATGGATTCTTGCGCCACAACACGTAGTCGGCGGCATCCACCGTACCGTTTTGGTTGTAGTCGCCTTCCAAGCTCGGAGTCGATTCGCCAAAAGCGATATCCAACCCATTATGTGAGGAGAAGGTTGGCGACGTGTAGTACAGCACGGATGAATTATCGGTTCCTGCTGCCAGGGCGGCTGCGGGGATCAGGTGAATCTCAGAACCATAAGTTCCGAGGAAAAGATTACCGTTTGCATCGAGTGCGATCTCGCGTGCCGAATCCGTACCGAGAGAGGTATTCAAGTCAATCTCGTGGACGAGGGCGTAGCTATTGGCAGGATCCAGAATGTATAAAACGTTCTGCGACAATTCACTCAGGAAACCGCTGTACGTAGCATACAGATAGTCGGAAACCTCTGGGTTGTATGCCAGTGCTGTGAAGCCACCACCGAGTGCAGGAATCGCTTGGGTACGTTGATAAGTGGGTGCCATTGTGGCGGCATCGACTTCAAAAATATCGCCAGACGAAGAGAACGTAATTACCGTGCTGCTGTTCAACCAGGCAGTTCCCTGTGTAGAACCGGTTGCATAAATTGCCCCAGGATTGGTCTCACGACCGCTAGCCAACGCGGCCCCCGAACCCATTGTATCTCCTGGTGTGTAATCGTAAACAATAAGGCTGCCCGAATCGTAACCCATTACTGCGATCTTGGTATTGTCAGGGCTTACAGACAGCGAAGTCAGGCGGGAAAGCGTAAGGTTACCGACTTGACCAATGTTATTCGGACCTGCAGCAGTATTGCCGATCATCTGGGGAGCCGGTACGGGAACCGAACCATTGGTTGCGTGGCTGTAGATAAGTCCGGTACCCTGGCTAAACGATCCGCCAAAGTCGAGAGCAAGCAAATTACCACGGGCGTTGTGCAGAATACCGTTGTAGTTGTCGAACTCCACAGACTGCATGAATCCTGTGCTCGACCAAGGCCCCAGTGACGCTGTGCCACCATTTGCGGTCGCAGGCCCGCTGACCAGTTCGAGCGTAGCCGTGGGGCTGCTATTGTTCAAACCGAACACGATATCGCCGGGTTCTGGCAGGCGAGGCGTTGGCGGTTGCACAGCCCCAAAGTTACTCAACACCGAAACATTATCGATGCGGCTAGTGCCGCCGCCTGCAACTGTGGCACCATTTACAGACGTCGTTGTCGTATTGGTAAGGCGAAAGTAAACATTTGCCTGATTGTCGAGTGCAGAAATCGACGTAAGATCAAATTGAGCCGTGCTCCACGCGTTCTGCACTTGATAGGAGCTACCAAAGTCCGTGAAAGAACTACCGTCGAGGCTGTACGAGAGTTGAAAATCCCGGGGGCCGGTACCGCTGCCCATATAGTCGAACGTAACACCAATGTCAGCATAGCCGAGCGTGCTCGTCGTAAACTCATAGTAATCGCCAACAGCCCAGTTGTTACTGCTATATGCATTCGCCGAGCCGTTGCCAGCCGGTGTGCTCCAGGCTGTGCTTGCACTCGCATGCCAACCGAACAAATTACCTGTGCCTGTGCTAGGCGACACAGATGGGCCCGTGCTACCAGTCACATTTTCCGGGAATGGATCGGGCTCAAAAGTCCAAACAGCAACCGGATCATTAACGGCATACGCCCCCGTACACATACACGCAACCGCTAACCCCGCAGCCACATGCCTCAACCATTTCTTAAAACTCATTACGCTTTCCCTTCTCGACTAACTATTCGCCTGGCTAATCCCTGAATGCAAAGTCGATCATCGGCCCAACCGCACGGGGTGTTGTGTCAACACTAGGCCAACTCTGATCTTACGCCCAATGTACCGGCCGTCAATGAATTCTTGGCAAAACCCGCATGAAATTGCGCGGTTTTTTGTCGTACGTCCTACCTCACCGCCCCTTGGCTCTCACAAAACAGCCGGGAATTTCAGTGTTTTTCCCAACTTCCGGCACCGGGGCCCAGAACCGTAAAGTAGCAGAGTTGGCAGAATCTCGGCCGCCAGGCCGAAAATACTTGTCGCCTCGTCGTGGACCTTCGATGTCAAACCAACCACGGCAGAGAATGCCACTATGTTTGCTAACCATCCACCCTAGTAAACTAGCGGTATGCAACAACCAGCCGTAACTCTCGACCTCGATCGCCGCCGTCGGTGTGGCTTTCCTGAAGTCGTTTATGCACCAGGAAAAACCAGCGACCAGCTCCGCGACATCGTTACCGCTCTGCTTCGGCATGCGGAACCTGTGCTGGTCACACGAGTTGATTCCCACCAAGCTTCCGCTTTAACGACCGCATTTCCTGATGGCCGCCACAACCCGATTGCGCGAACGTTTCGCGTAGAACCCCGGCGCGAAACGTCTGCCGATGGCGAACTCGTGGCCGCGGACTCCAAGCCCATGCGGGGTAACGTGGCCATCATTTCAGCCGGTACCGGCGACCTGCCGGTTGCCGAAGAAGCTCGCGAAACACTCGATTGGATGGGGGTTCGAGTTACGATGATTCACGACGTGGGCGTCGCGGGCCCCCACCGCTTGCCAGCTAGGCTCAGTGAATTCGAAAACGCGGATGCCGTCGTCGTCGTGGCCGGCATGGAAGGCGCGCTCCCCAGTGTGGTTGCCGGATACGTCGCCTGCCCTGTCATCGGCGTGCCCACGAGTGTCGGCTACGGTGCCAACTTTGCCGGTGTGTCGGCCCTGCTCTCCATGCTCAACAGTTGCGCGAACAATGTAGCCGTCGTTAACATCGACTCGGGCTTCAAAGCTGCGTTTCTTGCCGGGCTCATTGCGACACGCATGCACAGCGCCAAGTCCTAGCCTTCCGCAAGCCATCACAACGATCGAACCAACAAATTCAAGAGCAACGCATTCCGATGAAGCTAAACGATCGAACCAACGATCCGCTGCCGATGCTTGCTCCTCGTTCACCCGATAGCCACAAGGGCGACTTCGGACGTGCCCTGCTCCTCGGCGGTTCGCGCGGCATGGCCGGCGCGATCGCACTCGCGGGCCGTTCCACACTACGCAGCGGTGCCGGCTTGGTCACGCTCGCCGTGCCCGATTGCATCCTCGACGTCGTCGCCATCTTTGAACCGTCGTACATGACCCGGCCGCTTCCAGACGACCACGGCCAATTCGCACTCCACGCCGCCGACGAGTTGCTCGAAATGGTGAAAGCGTTCACGGTGGTCGCCATCGGCCCCGGCCTCGGCCGCGGCCAAACGCTCACGAAGCTCGTCGCAAAACTCTATGCCACAATCGAGCAGCCGATGGTCGTCGATGCCGACGCGCTATTCGCCCTCTCGGAGTCGCCTGGCATTCTCGATCAACCGGGCGGACCGCGCGTCCTCACACCGCATCCGGGCGAGTTCGCACGTCTCGCCGGCGAGATGCCGCCCGACGATCAACGAACGGTTGCCGCCGCCCAATTGGCTGCCCGCGATCGAAGCTCGAACACCACGGTGCTACTCAAAGGGCATCGCACGGTCGTCACCGATGGCACGCAATACGCCATCAACAACACCGGTAATCCCGGCATGGCAACCGGCGGCGCGGGCGATGTCCTCACCGGCATCATTACCGGACTTTTATGCCAAGGCCTGCGGCCCTTCGACGCGGCCCGCCTCGGAGCACATCTCCACGGCCAAGCCGGCGATATCGCTGCCGCGGATTTGGGACAAGTCTCGCTCATCGCAAGCGACATCGTTGAGTATTTATCGAAGGCATTTCAAGAGATAGTCGCCAGTTCTCAGTAATCAGTGCTCAGTAAAGAAAAGCAGATTCCCCCAGCCCCCCAGCCCCCGATCCCCAGCCCCTGCACCATGCACATCATCCGCCACCTTGAATTGTTGCCCCTCGAAGCGCGCGGCGGCGCGGTTACGATCGGCAATTTCGATGGCGTGCATCAAGGGCATCTCGCCATCGTTAGGCAATTGCTGAAGCGAGCCGAGTCCGTCGGTGGTCCCGCGATCGTGTTCACGTTCGATCCGCATCCAGTGCGAGTGCTGCGTCCCGACCAATCCCCTTCCCCGCTTACTTGGACGGAGCGCAAAGCCGAATTGCTTGCCGCTCAGGGCGTCGATTGGATCATCGCCTATCCGACCGACGAGGCACTGCTCAACCTGTCGGCCAATGGCTTCTTTCAAAAGATCATTCAGCAAACGCTGGCGGCTCGCGCCCTGGTCGAAGGCCCTAACTTTTATTTCGGTCACAATCGCGAAGGCACCGTGGCCACGCTCGAAAAGCTGTCCGCCACGGCCGGCATTTCGCTCGATATCGTGCCGCCCGTGGAAATCGACGGCGTAATCGTTTCCAGCTCGCGCGTACGAAAACTCATCGCGGCCGGTGAGGTCGATCAGGCTCGGCAACTGTTATCTGCTCCCTATCGCATACGCGGCATGGTGACGCACGGCGCGGGACGCGGAGGAAAGATCGGTTTCCCCACGGCAAATCTGGCGGCTATCGATACGCTCGTTCCCGCGCAGGGCGTGTACGCCGGTCGAGCCCTCGTTGGCAACGAATCCTACGCCGCGGCAATCAACCTGGGCCCTAGCCCCACATTTGGCGATCCCACTCCACGCGTTGAAATTCACCTGCTCGACTTCGACGGAACCCTCTACGGCGAACCGCTTGAGGTTGACTTCCTGACCCGCTTGCGAGACATTCGGCCATTCGCTTCCCCCGCCGACCTCGTCGAGCAGCTCAAAAACGACGTGGCAACGGCCCGCTCGATTGCAACCACCGTATTGTAGCTGACCTCTATGAGGCCGGCTGCCGCATTTCCTCAATTATTGAATACTGCGCGGCGATTTGTCCCATGCTCCTTCCGGCCAATGGCTGACAGCTAATAGCCGACAGCTTACATTGGGTTCAATAACCGCGAAGTTCTCAATAATTCTGAGTCAACCAACACAACCGTCTATGATCGACTGGCGTCCTTTTAAAACCATCGTTGAAAACGCACAGTCGTTTGTCATTACCAGCCACATGCGCCCCGACTGCGATGCCATTGGCAGTGAACTCGGGCTCACGATTGCTCTGCGTTCGCTCGGTAAACACGCACGCATTATCAACGGCGATGTCGTGCCACCGCATATCGCTTTTATCGATCCCGACCGCGATGCGCTCACACTTGGGCGCGACGTTACACCCGCCGAAACGTCGTCGGACGTGCTCATCGTGGTCGATACGAGCGCGTGGGGACAGCTTGGTCCCATGGCCGACGTGGTTCGAGCTTCCACGGCGAAGAAAGTGGTCATCGATCATCACGTGAGCCAAGACGATCTGCGGGCGGTGGTATTCAAAGACACGAACGCGGAATCCACCGGGCGCTTGATTCTCTCGGCAATCGATGCGCTCGGCGCACCGGTTACCAAACCAATCGCCGACGCGCTGTTCGCCGCCATGGCCACCGATACCGGCTGGTTCCGCTTCGCGTCGGTCACCGAGCCGACATTCGCCGCCGCCGCTCGCCTCGTAGAAGCTGGCGCGCGCCCCAGCGAAACCTTTGCCTCGCTCTACGAACAAAACACGCTTGCCCGGCTTTTGCTGCAAGGCCGCCTCTTGTCGAAAGTGAATTCGCATGACGGTGGTCGCTTGCTTACAACTGCAATCACTCAACAAGATCTTAAGGACTGTGGCGCGGAACCCACCGATACAGAAGATGTCATCAATCGTTTGCTGAGTGTCAGCGGTGTGGAAGCGGCGCTTCTTTTTCTCGAACTAGGCCCCCACGAAACCAAGGTCAGCTTACGCAGCCGATCGTCGCTCGACGTGAACCGAGTCGCGGCACAGTTCGGTGGCGGCGGCCACCGCGCGGCGTCAGGAGTTCGCTTTCCCGGCCCTTTAGTAACAGCCGAAAAAGCGGTGACCGATGCCATGATCGCGGCGCTCGACTCTTGACGAGTCGCCACCGACACGGCCCTTGACGCTTCGCACGATGCTTTCGACGATATCGCTATGAGCAATTCCACGAAAAGCAATTCGCCGGAACCTGATAGCACGGAACGGCGCTCATTCTTTACTCGCTTAAGCGCCATCTCGTTGGGAACGATCGTGGCCGCCTTTCCGTTCGCCGCCGGTTGGGGCGTTGTCATCAGTCCTTGGAAGCGCGGTAGCGGCCAAAATGGAGAAAAGAGCGACGACTTTGTCCGCATTTGTTCGCTCGATTCTTTACCGGCAAATGGAACACCGCAAGCGTTCCCGGTGATGACCGACACGGTCGATGCGTGGACTCGAACGACCAACCAACGCGTCGGTGAAGTGTATTTGAGTCGCAACCAAGCCAATGTTAAACCTGAAGTGCTTGCCTTTACCGCGACCTGCCCCCACTTGGGATGTGCCGTCGAGTTCGACGATACGAAAAGTGAATACGCATGCCCTTGCCATGTGAGTGGCTTCGCGAAAGACGGCGAGAAACTTTTTGGGCCGAGTCTTCGCGGACTCGACCCGCTCGATGTCGAAATTCGAGGCGAGGCCGGCTCGCAAGAAGTATGGGTGCGATACCAACGCTTTCGCGCCGGCATCGCCGAAAGGATTTCGATCGCATGAACCGCTTGCTCGATTGGTTGGACCATCGCACCGGGTTTCGCAACGCGATGAACGTGGCGCTGTACGAGCATATCCCCGGCGGCGCGCGCTGGCGCTACGTTTGGGGTAGCACGCTGTCGTTCTGCTTCTTCGTGCAGGTGGTTACCGGCCTCATTCTGTGGGCCAGCTACAGCCCCAGCGCACAAACGGCCTGGGAAAGTGTTTACTACTTGCAGCATCACACGCCCGGCGGTTGGCTGCTTCGCGGCGTACATCATTTCACGGCCCAGGCCATGGTCGTGCTGCTCGCCATCCATTTCGTGCAGGTCATTATCGACGGCGCTTATCGCGCGCCTCGAGAAATCAATTTCTGGCTCGGTCTCATCCTGATGCAGATTGTTCTCGCGCTCGGGCTCACCGGCTATCTGTTGCCCTGGGATCAAAAAGGCTACTGGGCCACGAAAGTGGCCACGAACATGATCGCCCTCGTTCCGTTCGTCGGCGAGCGGTTGCAACAAGTCGTCGTGGGTGGCAGCGACTATGGCCATCACACGCTTACGCGATTCTTCGCGCTGCACGCTGGTGTGCTGCCCGCGCTGCTGGTGCTTTTCCTCACGCTGCACGTCCTGCTCTTTCGCCGGCACGGACTCACCGTGCGCGACCCCGACCGCGCACCAGCCACAACCTTCTGGCCCGAGCAGCTCTTGCGCGACGCCGTGGCTTGCTTCGGCGTGATGGTCGTGGTGCTGATTCTTGTTTTGCGGAACTACCCCAGCATGGAGGCAGGCGAACCGCTGGGCGCTCATCTCGGAGCCGAGCTTGGCGCGCCGGCGAACCCTGCGGAAAGCTACGCCGCCGCGAGGCCCGAGCTGTACTTTTTGTTCTTGTTCCAACTTCTCAAGTTCATGGAAGCGTTCCCGCCGATCGTTGGCGCGGTGATCGTGCCGGGCCTCGTAATGCTGTCGCTTTTCCTCATGCCATTCATCGGTCGGTGGGAATTGGGACACCGCTTCAATATCGTATGGACATTCGCGCTGCTGATTGGTGCCGGCATACTTACCGTCTTGGCTTGGCGAACCGATCATAACGGCATTACGCCCGCATCGCTGCATTATCTGCACGCGGTGGAAGACGCCGAGCACCAGGCGCGCCGCACCGTGGCTCTTGCCAATGCGCCCACCGGCATTCCCCCCACCGGCGCGCTCACGCTGCTGCGAACCGACCCCAAAACGCAGGGGCCGAAATTGTTTCGACAACACTGCGCGGCTTGCCACAGTCATGCGCCAGCCGATGGCGCGAATGCTGAAACATCGCTCGTGATCGTGGCTGAAAAGCCATCGGCACCGAACCTGTGGGGCGTCGGGACTCGCCAGTGGGTGCATGGACTTCTGGACCCCAAGCAAATCGCCGGCCCTAACTTCTTCGGCAATACGGCCCACAAAGAAGGCGATATGGTCACATTCGTCAACGATGCAATCGGCACGCAACTCGAAGAGTTGCAAGGCGAGGAACTCGCCGCGTTCAAGAAACGCATCGACGATGTGACTTTTGCACTGGCGCACGAAGCCGGAATGATTCGCGAAATGGCGGTGGATATCGATGCACGCGTCGCGGCAGGCCGCGAGGCAATCCTCCAAAGCGATCCGGGGTTTTCCTGCATCGATTGCCACAAATTCGGTGAGGAAGGTTCGCTCGGAATGGCACCCGACCTCACGGGATACGCTTCGCGTGAGTGGCTTACCGAGTTCATCAGCAATCCCGAACATGAGCGATTCTATCCAGAGACGAACGACCGCATGCCGGCATTCGCCGCGAACGCGGAGAACCCGGCCGCCAATCGCCTCAGTGCGGAAGACATGGAGATTCTGGTCTCTTTCCTGCGCGGAGAATGGTACGAACCGGCAGTTCCGAACGCGGCAACTCCAGCAAAGTAATTTCGGCGGGCGAACGATAGCGTCGCCAAGTCTTGCGAAATCGTTACAGATTCGCATTCTCGCATGTCGATAGGAGCAACACGCTGTGTGCCTCGCTGCGCACGGCAATGGCGTTGCTAGCAAATCGTCGCGCGAACTTTGGTAGAGTTGGCTATGTGGTGTGGGAATTGTCATCAGGATGTTCCGGGCGTATCGCAAAGCGGCGGCCGCATCATTTGCTCGCAATGCCAGCAACCGATGGCGAGCCGAAACCATGCCGCGAACATGCCGATTTGCGACGACGGCATCGAACTGACTGAGCAGCCCGTTAAAAAGAAGCCCGTGGGGCCCCCCGTGCTTCCCGACGATTGGTCGGCGCGGCGACGTGCTAAAGAACTCGATCGCGCGCTGAAGCGGCCCATGTATCTGGGGGCCGCGACTCCGGAAACCTCGTCGCTGTTTGGGGCCCGCCGGTTTGATCCACCGCAGAATTTGCACGAGCAGGCTTTGCCACACGGGCCTTCGATTGCCACGATCGAACCGGCCACCACACCAAGCGTGTCGCTGCAGCCTCGCTCGTCGACGGCAAGCCAGGTGTTTTCTTGGCTGGTTGTTACTGTGGGCATCGCCACCGTGGCAAGTGGCATCGGAATCCTCGGTTGGTCGCTCTCCACGAACCACATCGCCCATTGGAACCTGGGTCTTAGCCTCGCGATCGGCGGCCAAGGGGCACTGATTTTTGGATTGGTGATGGTCGTATCGCGGTTGTGGCGCAACAGTCGCTATGCAACGAGCCGATTGCAAGAAATGCACTTGCGGCTCGGTCAATTGCAGAACACGGCCGACACGATTTCCGCCATGCGTTCGGGCGGCGCGCCGACCTTCTATGCCGATTTGGCTCGCAGCGCGAGTCCGCAAATCTTGCTGAGCAATCTCAAGGGACAAGTCGATCAACTTGCCTCGCGGATGAACTCTTAAGTGGTTATTCCAAAGGCTCGGTTTCACGGCGAATATGCTTTGCATAATTGTGAACCGGAGGCTATTCTGATTGAGAACAGGAGCCACCATGGAATATAAAATTCCACTGACTTTATCGCCGCAACCAGAGGGCGGATACACCGTTACTTCTCCGCTGCTACCCGAGTTTCTGACTGAAGGAGACACCGTTGAAGAAGCTCTGGAAAATGTTCGCGATGCATTAGGTGCGGTGATTGAGGTGTATGAGGATACTGGCCGAAAATTGCCCACCAGCGCCCAAGTTCTAAATTTGAGTGTCCCTCTTTCTTTCGAAACCGTGATTTCTGCGCCATGAAGTATCGTGAAGTTGTACGTAAACTCACGACACTTGGTTGCGAAGAAATTCCTCGTCGCAGCGGCGGATCTCATCGCAAGTGGCGCAATCCGACAAACGCTCAAATCACAGTTATCCCTGATTGGGGTGGAAAGGACCTCAAACAGGGAACCGTGCGAGCGGCTGTGCGACAACTCGGGCTTGATTGGCAAGTTTTTGAAAAAGCATAGTCACATTCGAATGGAGCAATGGAGCGGCTTGTTTATCCTTCCACGCGTTTTGTGATTTCCTCCACCACGTCGTCGCTTTTGATGCGCCATTGTTCGAGGGAGTCGCGGTCGCGAATGGTGACGGTGCCGTCTTGTAGTGTTTGGCCGTCTACGGTGATGCAGTACGGGGTACCGGCTTCATCCTGGCGGCGGTAGCGGCGGCCGACGGCACCTTTTTCGTCGTAGAATACGACAAACCGTTTCTTGAGCGCGGTGTAGATTTCCTTGGCCGCCTCGGGCATGCCGTCTTTTTTGACGAGCGGGAACACGGCCGCTTTGACCGGCGCGATGCGCGGGTGGAACTTCATGACGGTGCGGGTTTGCATGTCGCCCTTGTCGTCTGGCGCATGATCTTCGTGATAGGCTTCGCACAGGAATGCGAGCGTACCACGATCGGCACCGGCGGAGGGTTCGATGACGTGCGGCGTGAAGCGCTCGTTGGAAACTTCATCGCGATAGGTCAGGTCGCGACCGCTGCCGCGATGCTTGGGTTTGCCATCGTCGCCGAGCTCGACTTCGAGGCAGCCTTCGGCGTTTTTGACAAGCTTGCCTTCCATGTGGCTGCGCAGGTCGAAGTCACCACGATGGGCGATGCCCTCGAGTTCGCCAAACTCGCCTTCGGCCAGGAACGGGAAGGCGTACTCGATGTCGGCCGTGCCGACCGAGTAATGGCTGAGCTCATCTTGCTCGTGTTCGCGGAGCCGCAAGCGTTCTCCGGCGAGGCCGAGGTCGGTGTACCACTTCATGCGACGATCGCGCCAGTATTCGTACCATTTGCGCGAAGTGTTCGGGTGGCAGAAGAACTCGATTTCCATCTGCTCGAATTCGCGCGAGCGGAACGTGAAGTTACGCGGCGTGATTTCGTTGCGAAAACTCTTGCCGACCTGGGCGATGCCGAAGGGGATTTTAACGCGGGTACTGTCGCAAACGTTTTTGAAGTTTACGAAGATGCCCTGGGCCGTTTCGGGGCGGAGGAAAGCGGCATCGTCTTCGCCACCCATGGCTCCAACGATTGTTTTGAACATGAGATTGAATTCGCGAGGCTGTGTTAGAGTGCCCGGCTCATTGGCTTCAGGAGCTAGAACTTTCGACAGATCCTCAACCTTCGCGAGGGACATTGTGTCGCCTTGCCACGCAATTTTCTCGGCATCCTTCGACCGGAGCTTAAACAGCTTTAGCGCACGGGCTTCAATATCCTCGGTCTCATTCTCCGCAAGCGTTGTTACGAACACGCATTGGCCTTGGTACTCCCCCCATCTGCCCCGAAGCTGATCATAGCGATACCGATGTTTTGTCTGTCGGCAGTCGACCATCATGTCGCAAAACAAATCGAAGTGCCCGGAACACTTCCACACCTGCGGATGCATGATGATCGAGCAATCGAGGCCAACCATTTCGTAGGTGGTGGGAGCGCCGTGGGGTTTCGCGAGTTCGTTGTGGCCAGAGACCATATCGCGCCACCAAGCGTCTTTGATGTTGCGTTTCAGTTCAACACCAAGCGGACCGTAGTCCCAGAAGCCATTGAGACCACCATAGATCTCACTGGATTGAAAAAGGAATCCGCGGCGCCGGCAAAGTGCTACTAGTTTGTCCATGTCCATGATGAATTAAGTCGCCTGTTATTTTATGAACCACAGAGGCACGGAGGATGAAGCAGGGAGCGTGGAGCAAGGAGTAGGGAGAAGAGAAAATTGAACCACGAAGACTCGAAGGCACTAAGGATTTGTAGGATGCGGGATAGTGGATACAGGGGGGAGGATATCCTACTGAGTGCCTTGGCCCTGCCCCTTGTATCCACCATTTTGAATCCTTAATCAGTAATTCTTCTTCGTGTCTTCGAGTCTTCGTGGTTCAAAACTCTTCCGAATCTCCGTGTGCTCTGTGTCTCTGTGGTAAATTCTGTCTTGATAGGTCAAACGAGCATTTTACTGGTGTTATTTGTGTAGCGTCTATGGCGGTGAGGGATGGGGGCGAGGGGGATGTAGTTTATGTGCTGCTTTTCTTCTCGTGGAGCGAGAGGGTTCCTTTGTCTAGCTCGGGGACGATGGTTAGGTGGTCGATTTGGGCGCAGTCGATGAGGTCGCGGCCGAGGCCGATGGCTAGGAGGTTTCGGCCGCCTTGGGTGTTTTCCAGTTCAACGGCGACGCGGTCGTTGAGCTGCCCTCCCGCGGGGACATCGGCAAAGGCGGATTCCCATTCCTGGCGTGCGGCGACGGCCATGTCGTTGAGTTGGCAGGCTGGGTTGCGTGTGGCGAGACGGCTGACCATGGCTCCGGCGGCGAGGATGTCTTCGCGAGTTTCTTTGCCGCCCGTGCCGGCGCACAGAACGACGACGCGCGGCTCCTGTTCGACAGAGGCGATTACGGCCGAAAGGTTCACGAAGGCCCCGACCAGGATGCGGCTTGCCTGCTTGGCGTGATGAAGGGCGCGGGTGCCGTTCGTGGTGGTGAAGAAAACGCGGTGTCCGGCGACGACGGCGGGCGTGTACTCGGCAGGAGAATTGCCGACGTCGAAGCCGGGGATTTTGCTGCCCTTGCGTTCGCCGCCGAGGATGATGCCGGAGCGGCCCACGGCATCGGCGGCAGTAAGGGCGTCGTCGATTTCGAGAAACGGGACTACCTCGCTCGCACCGGAGGCAAGCGCCTGACAGATGGTGGAGGAGGCGCGGAGCAAGTCGATGACGATAACGGTCGCCCCCGCGAGATCGGACTCGGGGACATCGCGCGGGAGTGCGTAGACCTCCAATTGTTGTTTCGAGGGGGAGAGGGATTGCGGGGGCATGGAATTACTGAGTGGTGGATTTGGGGGGCGTAAACTGGTCGCTGAAGCGACCAGTCCGTATGGAACGCGGGGGGAGGGAAATGTGTGTATTTCTCGGAAGGGGACAAGTTTCTGGGAAGGGGACAAGTTTTTTAGGGGTACCTCCTCGCGAAGGCCTGTTGATTTGGTAAGTGCGCAGCATTTGTGGGCCGGGCGGAGTTTTCTCGCCGGATCATACTGGTTTGGGTTATGGGTTGCTATGCGGTTACAGTGTAGGTGGTGGGTGTTTTCCTCTCGCGAAGACGTGGGGGTTGAGTTAGCCGCAATACGTGGGTGCGGAAGCACCCACGCTACGTGCTGCACGAAGCCGCAAGGAATGTATAAATACGTTCACTATACCCTAGCGAAAGTGGTGGCCGAAAGATAGGCTTTAGTTGGAATTTTTTTTGTTAGGGAACGGGTGGCTGGGGGCAGTACGAAGGCGGCTTGGGGATAACTCAAAAACAACTTCGGCAGATAGAATTCACCACAGAGACACGGAGGACACGGAGGATGAAGCAGGGAGCGTGGAGCAAGGAGAAGAGAATTTAACCACGAAGGCACAAAGGCACAAAGAAGAGTTGTTGATTTAGGATTCAGAATGGAAGATGCGGGGAGCAGGACCAAGGCATTCACTAGGATACCCTGCCCCCTGCATCCACTATCCCGCATCCTACAAACCCTTTGTGTCTTCGTGCCTTCGTGGTTAATAAAACTCTTCCGAATCTCCGTGCCCTCCGTGTCTCTGTGGTTATTCTAAAAATCGGGAAGTTAGGAACTCTAACAAAACCGTCTGAGAGAGGGAGACAGTCCCATTTTGCTGCGAAGACTCCGCAAAATCGGGACAGTCCCCGCCGGTTTTGTTAGAGTTCCTTATTATTGAAGCGTTTCCTTACGTGTAACTGTTTGAGGGCGTGATCGGCGCTGGAGACGCCGCCTACAGCCGTTGGGTTCATTCATTCATTTTGAGATTGATAGACGTCGATGCCGGTTGATAAGTCGAATGATCGTGTGCGTCGGATGTTTGGGCAGATTGCCGGCCGGTATGACTTTTTGAATCACCTGCTGTCGCTGAATGTCGATCGCTATTGGCGACGTCGCACGGTGCGGTTGGTGAAGCCGGAGGGGGCCTTGCCGATTTTGGATGTCTGCACGGGCACGGGCGACTTGGCGCTCGCGTACGATCGAGCGGCCGGCGGCCGGGTGCCGATCGTGGCCAGCGATTTTTGCTACGAGATGCTGGAGATTGGCCGCGAGAAGGCGAACCGCGCCGGCGTGAACGGTCGGATGACATTCGTGGAAGCGGATACGCAGTCGTTGCCGTTGCCGTCGGATGCGTTTCAGATCGTGTGCGTGGCGTTTGGGTTGCGGAACGTGGCCGATACGGATCGTGGATTGGCGGAGATGGCCCGCGTGTGTGCCCCGGGGGGGCGTGTGGCGGTGCTGGAGTTTTCGTCGCCCACGTGGCAGCCATTCAAGGCCATGTATGGATGGTATTTTCGCAACGTGTTGCCGCGGATCGGGAAGATGGTGTCGCGCAACTCGGGCGATGCTTATGAGTATTTGCCAACGAGCGTGGGCGAGTTTCCGCAAGGCGACGCGCTCTTGGAACGGATGCGGGTGGCCGGGTTGGGAGAGTTGCGACGGTATCCGCTGACGCTTGGGGTGGCTACGTTGTATGTGGGGAGGAAGTAGGCTTAAGTAGGAAGGTGTAAGTCGTAAGTGGGGAAAAGGTGTTGGGTGTTGGGCTTTAGGCATTTGGTGTTGGGTTTTGTTGCTTACATAGGTCTATGGCTCTTATGAGCTATCCGATAATTGTTGGAATTACTGGCGCTAGTGGGGCCGTTTATTCGGTTCGGTTGTTGGAGACGCTGTTGGCGGCGGGGCGGGAAGTGCATGTTTCGATCAGTGCTTCTGGCCGGGATGTGCTCGAGCATGAGCTTGGTGTTTCGGTCGACCTGGCGAAGTTCGACGCTTCGTGCTTGGGGTTTAGTGAGCAAGCGAATCGGGGGCTGCTGCGGTATTTCGGGAATCAAGATTTTATGGCACCGATGGCCAGCGGGTCGTTTTTGAACGACGGGATGGCGATTTGCCCGTGCAGCGGATCGACGTTGAGTTCGGTGGCGTCGGGCTCGGCGACAAATCTGATTCAGCGGGCGGCGGAAGTGCAACTGAAGGAACGGCGGCGTTTGGTGCTAGTGCCGCGGGAGGCACCGTTGTCGCTGGCACATATCGACAACATGCGGCGGGTGACTGAGGCGGGCGGTGTGATTCTGCCGGCATCGCCCGGGTTTTATCATGGGGCGGCGAATATGGATGATTTGGTGAATTTTGTGGTGGCGAGGATTTGCGACCAACTTGGGGTAGAACATTCGCTGGTTAAGCGGTGGGGGAATTGATTTAACCACAGAGACACGGAGGACACGGAGAAGATGATTGGGGAGAGTTTTAGAACACTAATCTACGCTAATCATCGCTAATCGAGTGCGGCAACGTTCACACCTAAATCTCTGAAGCTCGATTGGTATCAGTGATAATTAGTGTGGATTAGTGTTCAAAGAAGAAACTTTTGCAGCTCTTCTCCGTGCCCTCCGTGCCTCTGTGGTTAATTCCCCGATCGCTAAGCCGCGAGCGGCTTGTGGGGTGATATTGGATTTGTGAGAAATACGTTTGTGTTTACGACGGTTCGACATTTTTTGGAGTTGATACGGTTTAGTCATACGATCTTCGCGTTGCCGTTTGCGCTGTTGGCGGCGGTGATGGCTTGGCGGTTGCAGGCGATTGATTCTGATACCATCCTGTTTGCTCACGATAGCTACATCGCTATTGGATCGTACAAATTCGATTTGGGTGGCTTTCAAATTGGACTGCTTAGCATTCGTTGGCAGGAAGTTGTTGGCATTCTGCTGTGCATGGTGTTTGCGCGCAGTTTTGCGATGGCCGCGAATCGGATTGCGGATCGGCGGATTGATGCGGTGAATCCGCGGACGGCGGGGCGGCATTTGCCGGCAGGCAAGTTGAGCGTTGCTCAGGTGGTGACGTTTGCCGTAGTGTGTGCGGCCGGGTTCGTGGCAAGCACCTTGCTGTTTCTGCCGAATTGGTTGCCGTTGGCATTGGCGGTGCCGGTGCTTGCTTTTCTTGCCGGGTATAGTTTTGCCAAGCGGTTTACGTCACTCGCCCATTTTTGGTTGGGGGCGGCGCTGGCGATGTCGCCGATCGCGACATGGATTGCCATCCGCGGCGAGGCGGTGATCGAGCGACCCATGGACCTGCTGCCGGCCGTGGTGCTTGGGGGCGTGGTGCTGACATGGGTGGCCGGGTTCGACATTATTTATGCGTGCCAGGATTACGAGTCGGACCGGAAGGCCAAGCTGCACAGCGTGCCGGTGTGGCTGGGGATTGCCGGTGCGTTGCGGTTGGCGGCCGTGTGTCACCTGCTGACGATTGTGCTGCTCGGCGTGCTGGCGGTGGTTTACCCGTTCGGCTGGATCTATTGGCTGGGCGTGGCGGCCGTGGCGGTGCTGCTTGTTTACGAGCACCTGCTGGTGCGGCCGGATGACCTGTCGCGCGTAAATGCGGCGTTTTTTAATGTGAATGCGGTTATCAGCCTGGGGTTGTTTGCGGTTGGTACCCTGGACCTGTTGGTGGGTGGTGGGGGATACTGAAGGCGACGGTGATGGTCGATTGATAGGTTTTACTCGGGGCCGGGGACGGCCCGGCTCGCTTTCCTACCCTTTGCATCCTGAATTCTGAACGCAATGCTTCGCACTTGTAGCCCGTTGTTGAAACCGATCCGCGATAAAGTAGAAGCGGGAGAGCGTTTGACGCTTGAAGACGGACTGGTACTCGAAAACCTTGAAGTGCCGTTGCCGGAGATCGGCGAGTTGGCGAACCTGGTGCGCGAGCGGAAGAACGGGAACGCGGCCTACTACAACATCAACACGCACCTGAACCCGACGAATGTGTGCGTGTATCGCTGTATCTTCTGCGCGTTTCGCTCGGACCTGCGCGACCCGAAGGGCTACGCGATGAGCGACGAGCAGGTTTTAGCTCGTGGGGCCGAGGCGGTCGAGAACGGCTGCACGGAACTGCACATCGTGGGCGGCCTGCATCACCAGCGCAAGTACGAATGGTATTTGAACGTGGTGCGGATTCTGCACGAGGCGTATCCCGACTTGCATTTGAAGGCATGGACGCCGGTAGAGATCGACTGGTTCTGCCGGCTGGCGAAGAAGTCGGTGCGAGAGATTCTCGAAGACATGAAAGAGGCCGGGTTGGGCAGCTTGCCCGGCGGCGGGGCGGAGATTTTCCATCCCGAGGTGCGCAACCAGATTTGCGAACATAAGGCCGATACGCGGTGCTGGTTCGAGGTGCATCGCACGGCCCACGAGTTGGGGCTCAAATCGAACTGCACGATGTTGTACGGACATATCGAGAAGCCGTACCATCGGATCGACCATTTGGTTCGACTGCGCGAGTTGCAGGACGAGACGGGCGGCTTTCAGACGTTTATTCCGCTGGCGTTTCATCCGGAGAACACGGGGCTGGACCACATCAAGAAGCCTTCGAGCCTTGTGGACTTGCGCGTGATGGCGATTAGCCGGTTGATGCTGGATAACGTGCCGCACATGAAAGCGTATTGGATCATGCTGGGCATCGGCACAGCACAGGTGGCGTTGTCGTACGGCGCGGATGACATCGACGGCACCGTGCGGCATGAGTTGATTTACCACGATGCCGGCGCGACGACGCCGGAAATGCTGAGTGTGGAGCAGTTGAAGCGGCTCATTACCGAAGCCGGGCGGGAACCGGTGGAACGCGATACGCTGTACCATCGCGTGGATCGAGAAGGCACGCACTGGCAAACGGGAGCGGTAATTACGGCGGGAGCATGATGGGGCTAAAGCCCCGGGGGTTGGGAGTCGGGGGCTGGGACTGGAGAGAGCGGCCGGCCCAGGAGTGTCTTTTACTGTTCTCTGAATTCTGGCCTCTTCCCTCTTTTTCCTGAACCCTTTTTGCCGTCTCGCGCATCTAAGAAGGCATGACGGCTACCCGAGAACAGCCGGCTCAGCAGATGGAACCTGAGCCTTCTGAAGCACTGCCGTCGGGCACTCGGCTCGACGTTGCTAGCGTCGTTCGTATGTACCAAGCCGGTGTGTGGCGATATGTGCGTTTTCTGGGAGCCGACCGAAGCGAGGCGGATGATCTCACGCAGGAAACTTTTTTGGCGTTTGCGCGCGGCGAATGTGAGTCGGCCGAGCGTTGCGACAAGCAATTGGCCGATTATTTGCGCGTGATCGCTCGCAACCAACTGCTGGCGCTGCGGCGACGGCAGCATCGTGAAATCAATACGGTCGAGCTCGATGTGGCAGAGCATGTTTGGGCGTCGGCCACCGGAAAGGACGGCGGCTTAACGGAATACTTGGATGCGCTACGCGAGTGCGTGGAGAAACTCGACGGTAGAGCGAGGCAGGCAGTGAACTTGCATTACCACGATCGGGAGAGTCGCGAAACGATTGCGACCACTATACAGATGAAGCCGGATGGCGTGAAGACGCTGCTGCGGCGGACTCGGCAGGTGTTGCGCGAGTGTGTGGAACGGAAGATTGGTGGGGAAGTTGGGAACACTAATCAACGCTGATGAGCGCTGATCATGGAGAGAAATGATTGAGCGAGCCGGGGCGTCCTCGCCCCCGACGGGGCGGAGGACCGCCCGGCTCGCTCAAAGTTTGAGATTAGGGTTTGCGCAATCGCAATAGCCACCAAAGTTAACATGAGTACATCAAACGAACAATACGAACCGGCAATGGTGGATGAGGCGCACGATCGGCTGATCGACATGGCGCTTGCCGAAACAATCGGCAGCGATGTGCCGCCCGATTTCTCAAAACGCATTTGCGATGAACTGGCTGTAAGCACGAAAGGGACTGCGATGAATACCGGACGGCGTTGGCGAGCGTGGTTGGCAGTGGGTGCGGTGGCGGCATCGTTGGTGGGTGTGGCGGCGCTGTTGCTTCCGGCGACGATGAATATCAGAGAACATGTTGTAGTAGCGCGGACAGATGCAAAACAGAACCGGCTGAAACAAACAATTAAGCAAGAAGCCGGCAAGATAGCTGTGCCGATAGAAGCAGAAGCTGTTCCTAGCATCATGGATACTATGCCGTCGCCTTATTATTTGACGGATGGAAACCCGTCATCGGAGTGGAAAGGGCTCCCTATCCACCCCAATGCAGCGGGAGGAGAGACCGCTAACGGCACGGGTCCCGGTAACTCTGGGGATCAATACACACGCATCACGGAAAACCCGTTCGTAAAGGCGATTGGCGGTGACGCGGTTTCCACGTTTTCGATCGATGTGGATACGGCCTCCTATGCGAACGTGCGTCAGTTTTTGATGCAAATGAACCGATTGCCGCCGGCGGATGCGGTGCGGATTGAGGAGCTTATCAACTATTTTGATTACGATTATGCGGTTCCTAGGCAAAAGGACGGACGGCCGTTTGCCGCGCATGTGGAAGTAGCGGCGTGCCCGTGGGCGGCCGATCATCGGCTGGTGCGGATCGGCGTCAAGGGACGCGAGATGAATCGCGACAAGCGGCCCCAGTCGAACTTGGTGTTCTTGGTGGATGTATCGGGATCGATGAATGATCCGAGCAAGCTGCCGCTCGTGGTGGAAGGTTTGCAGATGCTTACCGGCGAGCTTGGCGAGAATGATCGCGTGGCGATCGTGGTGTATGCAAGCAGCGAAGGACTGGTGCTGCCCAGCACGAGTGGCAGCGATCAGCAGATGATTCTCGACGCGCTCAGCAAATTACAAGCGGGCGGTTCAACCGCTGGCGGTGCCGGTATCCAACTGGCTTACCAGATTGCCGAGGATAATTTCATCGAAGGCGGCGTGAATCGAGTCATTCTATGTACCGATGGCGACTTCAATGTGGGTGTAACGAGTACAGCCGAGTTGGAACGGCTCTGCGAACAGAAAGCCAAGGATACCGACGTATTTCTATCAGTGCTCGGCTTTGGCCGCGGAAATCTTAACGACGCGATGATGCAGGCGATCAGCAATCGCGGGAACGGCAACCATTATTATGTGGATAACCGCAACGAGGCGCGCCGCGTGTTGGTGGAGCAGATGACGGGCACGCTGGTGACGATCGCCAAGGATGTGAAGATCCAAGTGGAGTTCAACCCGCGGAAAGTGGCCGGATATCGGCTGATTGGGTATGAAAACCGGATGCTGCGGACCGAGGATTTCAACGACGACAAGAAGGATGCGGGCGAGATTGGTGCCGGTCACACGGTGACGGCATTGTATGAAGTGGTGCCGACGGGCGGGGAAGTCGATGTAGCGCCGGTGGATGATTTGAAGTATCAGCCATCGAGCAAGGAAACGGCAGACGACACTGAGCCCAGCGACGAATTGCTGACGCTGAAGATGCGGTACAAGCAGCCGGACGGCGATAAGAGCCGGAAGCTGCAATGGGCTGCAACGGATGAAGGCAAGAGCTTCACGGCGGCATCGGGCGATTTTCAGTTCGCCGCGGCGGTGGCTGGTTTTGGACTTATGCTACGCGATTCGCAGTACAAGGGCGACTTAACTTACGGCGCGGTGGCGGAGTTGGCACAACCGGCAATTGGTGAGGATAAGCACGGCCTGCGAGCGGAGTTTGTGCAGATGGTGAAGAAGGCGAAGGAGTTGCGGCAGGAGTGAAGTGGCGAGGGATTTTTAACCACATTCATCACGCGACTGCGTTTGAAAGCCCTGAAAGCATTGTCCTGCTACCGTCGCATGGCGTGGGAACATCGGGCTCACGCACGCCATGCTTCGGGCAAGAAACATGCTGCTACTGCAAAGCCCGTTACGATCGTACACGTCGCCGAGATACAAAGGCGGCAAACGATAACGTAACCAGCAGCACCGCAGACGGCTCGGGAACGGCAATCGGCGATTGCGTTAAGGAGAATGAGAATTGACCCGTCGTGACCACATTAATTACAAAGTCGAGCAGGACGGAATTGCCGGGCCCCACAGGGTTTGGCAAACCGAAGACGAGTTGAGTCGGGCTGCTACTTACGAGGGTAAACGCATTGCTCGACGGCACAGGACTTAAAAGCTCGAATGTATGGGGATCAAGGGGATTCAAGCTAAGCGTATATCCGACCCACGTAAGACTCGTACCATTCGTCACATCTTTTGTAATGTGCAATGGCGGATCTGCGTCTGTCGTTCCCTCCACTTCAAATCCATAGGAATAGCCATAGGCCGCTCCCCATGTCTCGACAACATTCAGAGTCGCCTCTTCGGGGTTAGCCTCGTAGTCGGGAAGCGGAGCAGTGGATCCGGGTAATGGTCGTAAGCCGATCTCGACGAATCCGGCTTCAGCCGATAGCTGCCCTACGAATAAAAATCCGCAGGCTGATAGAAATAATCCTAACGTTTGCTTCTTCATGAGACATACTCCCCCAGAAGTTAGGTTTACCCGCCTTGGCCAAAAGGTTGGCAACTGGTTTTCAGGCCCCTGACATTAGTCGCCCGTTGTTCTAGGCCTGCTGCGACGGAATGTCAATTATTTATTTCCAGATCGTCAATAAATCCCTACTATGGGACAAAAATCACCCCCTATTCTTCCCAAATTACGCCACATCACTCAAATCCAGGGCATTGCCATAGCGAACCAGCATCTGCCGTCGCAGACGAGCGTTCTCCGGGGCTTTTAATCCTGGATCGGCCGCAAATAGTGCTTGTGCCTCGCGGCGTGCCTCCTCCAAGAGGGCCCGATCTCGTTGTAAATCGGCTATTCGTAGGGGCGGCAGGCCGTGTTGCTGGGTGCCGAACAGGTCGCCGGGACCGCGGAGTTCAAAATCCATTTCGGCGAGTTGGAAGCCATCGGTCGTCGAAGCAAATGCATTAAGCCGTTCGAGCGCTTGTTCGGATGTTTGCTCGCTGACCAACACGGCGCAGTAGCCGGCCAGTTTGCCACGCCCCACACGGCCGCGGAGTTGGTGAAGCTGGGCCAGCCCGAAACGTTCGGGCGAGTCGATCACCATGATGCACGCATTGGGAACGTCGACGCCGACTTCGATCACGCTTGTGGAGACAAGCACGTCGGTGCGGGCGTTGCGGAAGTCGGCCATCGCGGCTTCCTTTTCGGCGGGCGACATTCGGCCGTGGATGATGCCGACGCGAAAGTCGGCCAACTCGCCATTGGTGAGTCGCTCGAACGCGGCCGACACGCTAGCGGCGGCGACGTTTTCGGATTCTTCGACCAGCGGGGCGACCACATAGGCTTGCCGCCCGGCGCGGAGTTTTTCGCGCACAAAATTCCACCAGCGTTCTTGCTCGGCCGGTTGCACCACGTAGGTGCGCACTTCTTGTCGGCCGGGCGGCATGTCGCGCAACGCGGTGACGTCGAGGTCGCCAAAGAGCGTCATGCTTATGGTGCGCGGGATGGGCGTGGCGGTCATTACCAGGTAGTGAGGCGACGACTGGCCTTGGCGTAGCGCCGCGCGTTGGCGAACACCGAATTTGTGTTGTTCATCGATGACGGCGAGGCCGAGCTTGGCGAAACGCACGTCTTCGTGCAGCAATGCGTGGGTGCCGATGACGAGGTCGATAGTACCGGCGGCGATTTCTGCAAGTGCGTTTTCGCGTTCGCGGGCCGTCATTCCGCCCACGAGAAGCAGGTAACGCACGCGGCTAGCTTTGAGCAGGCTGGCGAGCGTGGCCGCGTGTTGACGGGCCAGGATTTCGGTGGGGGCCATGAGCGCGGCCTGGTAGCCGCGGGCAACGCAAAGAAGCATCGCATAAACGGCAACAACCGTTTTGCCGCTGCCCACATCGCCCTGGAGCAGCCGGTTCATCGGCGTTTCGCGGCCAACGTCGGCGGCCACATCAGCGATGGCCGCGTGTTGGCCTGCCGTGAGATTGAAGGGGAACAAGCGCTCCACTCGTGCGTTGATGTCGGGGGTGGCTTCAAGTCGCGGGGCACGGAAGCCCATTTGCTGCTGCCAACGACGAGCAACCACGGCAAGCTGCAACACGAAAAGCTCTTGGAAAATGAATCGGCGGCGAGCACGGGCGAGTTCGTCGGCATCTTGCGGCGAATGGATGGCTCGCAGGGCTTCATGAAGCGGCATGAGATCGTATCGTTCGAGTAACGAGTCGGGGAAAACTTCCTCGAGCACGTGGCCGAATTTTTCGACCGCGCTGGCCACCATGCGGCGCATGTGGAATTGCGTGATGCCTTCGGTAAGCGGGTAGAGAGGCAGCATGCGCTTGGCAGGTTGATCTTCAGGGCCGTCGAGCCAAGTGATGCGTGGGTGAGACATTTCCCAACGGCCACCGCGAAAGCGTGGCTTGGCGGAGAACATGACATGCTGACCGATGCAAAACTTCTCGCGGATGAACGGTTGGTTGAACCATAGAGCGCGCAGGTGCTCGGTCTCATCGCGAATGAGTACGCCGACTTTGCTCTTGCCGAAACCGCTGGAGCGCGAATCGACTTCCACGACCTCACCTCGAACGGTTTGCATGAGGTCTTCTTCCAGCTCGGCAATGCTGCGCTGGTCGGTGAGATCCTGGTAATCGCGCGGGAAGAAGAAGATCAAATCGCCGACGGTACGCAATTCGAGCCGCTTCAACAGCTCGGCACGCTGGGGGCCGACGAGGGGGACGGTTATCGCCGGCGTGGCGAGAATTTCGGCAGGCGTGGGCTGGCGATTCGCTGAATCGGCATCAACTTCGTTTGCAAATGCTTTCGCCATGAGATCAATATAATGCGAAGTGCCGATATACAGAGATAAAGCAAGTAAGTTCTAGAGCCGATTGATTCTTATAAGTTGTCCTTCTAAGCTTTTTGCGTCGTAACCAGTCGCATGGATCCGCGATGCAAGCTGATCGAAGTCTGGGTCAAAACTACAGACAATGATGCCCGCATGCCTGTTATGCTGTTCGTGTAATCGAATGAAGTGTTTTCTGTTGAAAGTCAAAACTGCGCGATTGTCATGTTCGGCAAATTCTAAAACGCTTATATCCGGCCATGATTGCCCTGACTTCCCTGTTTTTGCAACTGTAATGACATCGTGACCAAGGCGGCGCAAAGTTTCGACAACCGGCAGAGGAAAATTTTCATCTGCATAAAACCATGCCATGAATCAAGCATCCTCATTCTCACGAATCTGCCGATCGATTTCCGCTGTATGCGAGTCAACAAATCTCCAGGCGTTGACTAAATCCACAGCACGGAGGGTTGGATACGCGGCAAGCAGTTGTGCTTCGGTGGAACCAAGGCGACGTGCCTGCTCGAGCAGCCAGACTGGAATGCGGGTACCGGAGATGCAAGGCACCCCGTCGCAAACGTCCGCACGAACTTCAATTCCTTCGGAGCCAGTTGCCAGGCCACGTGCAACTGCCTGCAGAAGATGGATTTTGTCAGCCGCCGAAAGTTGAAACGCTGCGTTCGTGATTTCTTCGAGATTTCCCATATTGCTATTTTACCTCGCCTTGGTCACCAAAAGTCAACGTCAGCGTGAATCGACAATATCGACGTCCTGAGGAGGTTCAAAAAATTAGCAATTTACCCAGCAGCGAATATTTACAGATATTTCTGATACGCAGCCACGGCCATTTGGTCGACGCGGTCGTTTTCTTCGTGGCCGCTGTGGCCAGCGACGCGGGTGTATTTAATGCGATGGCGGGCGATGAGCCCGTCGAGCTTTCGCCACAGCGGTTCATTGGCGATGGGGACGAGCTTGTTGCCGTCTTTGCGTCGCCAGCCGTTGGCTTTCCACTTGGGCAACCACTCGCTGATGCCTTTGCCTACATACACGCTGTCTGTAAATAGCTCCACATCGCTGCGTTGCTTGAGCGCGGTGAGGCCTTCAACGACGGCCGTGAGTTCCATTTTATTGTTCGTGGACACGGGCTCGCCGCCGGATCGCTCGAGCTCTTTGCCCGAGGCCGGGTGGCGGAGGATGAAGGCCCAGCCGCCGGGACCAGGGTTGCCGCTGCATGCGCCGTCGGTAAAGAGATGAACGAGCGGAAGTTGGGAGTTGGAAGTCAAGGCGCTGGGCTTTGGGTGTTGGGCTTAAGGCGTAAGTAGTAAGTGTGGACGATGCTCTTTGGAACGTTGTCGCGGCCGGTCTGGGGTCTAAAGTCGAGAATCAAGAATTAAAAGCAGAGAGCCAGAATGATAGGAGAAATGTTGCCGTTGTTGAAGGAGTGGCACGCAACGCCGTGAACCATTTTTTGTCCGCAGATGACGCAGATGGGCGCAGATAGATCGGCTAATTGGCAGCGGTTTCAGGTTCCTTGTTGTTTTCATGGAATCGAAAAATCTGCGATAATCTGCGCCATCTGTGGACTCTTTGAATTGAAAAAGGGTTAACGGCTTAGAGTGACGCGCGGCCCGTTTTTGTTGCGAGGCTTGAACAAGCCGGCCTCGTAGAGGCCAGCTACAGCCAACCCAATTGGCTGTGCGTTGGCCTTATCTTGCCACGGTGGAGCCGGCGAGGAGATCGTTGGGGCGTGGAGTGCGTGTGAGGACTTCCAGGTCTTCACGCAGTTGCTGATCGAAACGCGGAGTTTCTTCCAATCGCCACGGTAGGCGGATCGTGAAGGTGCTGCCTTTGCCTAATTCGCTTTCGAGCGATACGTCGCCGCCCAGTAGCCGGCAAAGCTCACGGACAATCGAAAGCCCTAGGCCCGTGCCCGAGTATTCGCGGGTCATCGCATCGCCGTCAGGGAGAGCACTGGTACCCTGGCGGAACTTTTCGAACACGAGATGCTGTTCGTCGGGGCTGATGCCGATTCCGGTATCGGTAACGCGCAAGCGCAGGTCGCCTTGGTCGTCGCGCTCTGCCGAGACGAAAATTCTTCCGCCCTCGGGCGTGAACTTGATGGCGTTCGAGAGCAGGTTGTTGAGGATTTGCTGTACTTTGGCCTGGTCTTGCCGTAGCGGTGGAAGGCTTGCCGACGCTTCGCAGTCGAGGTCGATATTTTTCTTTTCGGCAAGCGGCCGGGCCATGTCGCACTGGGCAGACACAAGCGAGTTGATTTTGAACTCGCTGAGGCGGACTTCCATTTTGCCGCTCTCGACTTTGGCCAGGTCGAGAATGTCGTTGATCATTTCGAGCAACATTCGGCCGGAGCGTTGGATGTTGCCCACGTAGCGTAGCTGCTTTTCATCGAGCGCCGCGATGCCGCTGAGGACGTCGCTGAAACCCAAAATACTGTTGAGCGGCGTGCGAAGCTCGTGGCTTACGGTGGCCAGGAAGTCGCCCTTGAGCCGGTTCATTTCGTAGAGCTTGAGGTTCGCTTGGGCCAGCTCGTCGAGACGCGTGTCGAGTTCGTCATTCACCAGTCGCAGTTCGCTTTGCTGGCTCAAGAGTTGGCGAAGCATGCGATTGAAGGCCGATGCGAGTTCTTCGAATTCGTCGCCGGTGCGGATGACGGCGCGCTGCTCGACGTCGCCTTCACGAACGGCATTGGCCACGTCGCGAAGATGCTTCACCGGCTTCACGATGACGTATCGCACCACGGCCCATAACGAGAACATGGAGAGGAAACCAACGACCAAGGCTGCCGCGATAAGCAGCGCGCGGTTTTTGGCAACCGCCTCAACAGTGTCCTCATCATCAATCGTAACGCGGGCAACCGCCATGAGGTCGCCTTCCTTGAGATGGGGATTGGGCGCAGCACCAAGCAGCGTGTGACAATCAATGCACGTTTTTTTAGCATAGATCGGCTGATAGTATTGATAAACGGGGTGGCCATCAATCGTGTTGGAACGATCGTGAGCCTTTCTAGGTTTCCAAGCTGTCGGGGTGCCTTCGGCAGAAAGCTCAGGTCTGTTTACTGCATCGAGCCATTCTTGCATCCACTCTCGTTCCTGCTCGTCGCGTGGCAAGTAGTCCTCTGGACGATGACCGGGACGCAACTTATCCGCAGTGACGGGCAACAGAGCATGCCACTCGAACTTGCGGCCGTAGGATTCGCTACTTTTAGCCAGGTCATGATACAAGCCAGGGTGGGAGTCGCCTTCTCCCGCAGCTTGCATCAGCCGTTCGATATCGGAGAGCTTCTCGATGTGCAGCTTTTGCCAACCGGCGCGGACCAGCTCTTCGCTAAGCGTTTTGATACGGTCGTCGACGAGCTTCTCTGTACGCCGGCCGTAGTAGGAAAAGCTCAGCGTGAGCAAGATAACGAGCGACAAGCCGAACCACCACCGGCACTTACGCTCGAGGCTCGTTTCACCCAACACACGTTTAAAAGTTCGAGAGGCCATTCACCTTAGATTGTAGGGCCGGGCCGAAAAACGGTCCAAGAGCAATGAGGGGGGGAAACGGGGAATGGGGAATGCCGAATGGGGAACGACCGAGCAAAAAACAACATTCCCCGTTCGACGTTCGGCATTCCCCGTTTGTCACATCATATCCTGCGGGTCCACGTCCACGGTCCAGACGAGGCCCTCGGGCGTTTTTAGGTCGGCGGTGGCTGTGCGGACGATGCGTCGCAGGGCTTCGCCCTCGGCGGCATGCAGGTGGACCTGAAAACGATATTCGCCACGGAGCTTTGCCATCGGTGCTGTCGAAGGGCCGAGGACGCGAGCATGGGAGCCTTCGCGTTTGGCGGTGTCGCGGAAACGGCCAGCAAGCTCGTCAGCCAGTGCGCTCGAGGTTTTTTCGCTCGCACCACGCACCACGACACGCACCATATGCCCGAAAGGCGGGTAGCCGAGTGCTTGGCGATGCGGTAACTCCTGCTTGGCGAAGGCGGCCAAATCGTGGCAGACAGCAGCGACAATGGCGGGTGCGTCCGGGCTCAGCGTTTGCACGAGCACTTGCCCGCCACGCTTGCCGCGGCCCGTGCGGCCAGCCACCTGGGTAACAAGCTGAAACGTGCGTTCGGCCGCGCGGAAGTCGGGGAAGTGGAGCGACGTATCAGCATTCACGACTCCGACCAACGTAACGTTGGGGAAGTCCAAGCCCTTGGCAATCATCTGCGTGCCAAGCAGGATGCGCGTGCGGCCTTCGCGGAACGAGGTGAGCGCTTTCTCATGGCTGCCGCGGCCACGCATGCTGTCGGTATCCATGCGCAGGCACGAGCAGTTGGGGAATCGAGCACGCACTTCGACCTCGAGCTTTTGAGTACCGAGGCCACTGAAACGGATACCGGGATTCTTACAATCGGGGCAAACCGTGGGAGCTGCGGAATGGTAGTCGCAGTAATGGCAAACGGTGGTGTTGTCGTGGCGATGAAACGTAAGCGCCAGTTCACAATTGGGGCAAACGACGGCATAGCCGCAGGCAGGGCATTGAATGTGCGTCGAATGGCCGCGGCGGTTAAGAAGAAGGATAACCTGGCCACCGTCGCGCAGGGCAATTTCCATCGCCTGATGGAGCGGACGGCTAATCGCGCCGCGCGACTGCCTGCTGTGCATTTCGTTGCGCAGGTCGATGGTTTTCACCACGGGCATCGGCAAATTGAGCACACGGCGGGGCATTTCCACGAGCCGATATTCGCCCTGCTGCGCGCGTTGCCAGCTCTCCAGCGAAGGCGTGGCGCTGGCGAGCACCAGGGGTACGCTTTGGTCGATCGCCCGGCGGATCGCCACGTCGCGCGCATGATAACGCGGGGCCGTTTCTTGCTTGAACGTGGCTTCGTGTTCTTCATCGAGCACGATGAGACCGAGGTGCGGAGTGGGAGCGAAGATGGCACTGCGAGCGCCGACGACCACTTGCACTTCGCCGCGGGCAATGCGCCGCCAGTGTTCGTGCCGTTCCACGTCGCTGAGGTGGCTGTGCAACACGGCCACGCGATCGAAGCGGGCGCGAAAGCGGGCAACCGTTTGCGGCGTGAGGCTGATTTCGGGAACTAACAAAATGGCTTGGCGGCCGAATCGCACTACGTGCTCGATGGCTTGGATATAAACTTCCGTTTTGCCGCTGCCGGTGACTCCATGGATGAGAATCGTGCGATGTTCGCCCGCATGTAATGATTCCTCGATGGCAGCCAGTGCGGCAACCTGATCGGGATTAAGCTCGAGTGCGTTTTCGCGAGTGTGATCGGCGGTGGGCGATTCATCGCGAGCGATTCGCTCGGTGTTTTCGGATACGAAGCCTTTCTTGCGGAGCAAGTTGATCGGCGCGACCGTGCAGCCAACTCGGGCAGCAAGTTGCTTGGCCGAGAGAGGCTTGGGGCTGCGATGCAGAACGCGCAACGCTTCTAACTGCTTGGCGGGCAGTTCGAGCGTATCAAGCTTGGCGGCAATATGCGGCGGCACGGAGAGGAGCGTGACATCGCGCGTGCCCGCTTGCTGACGAACACCGGCCGGCACCACCGCTTCGAGCACCTGTCCCCACGGGCAAAGGTAGTACTCCGACATCCAGCGGGTGAGCCGAATCATCGCTGAAGAGAGGAGCGGTTGGCGGTCGAGCACCGCGGTGATTGATTTCAACTTGCGGCCGCCACTCGGCTTGTGCTCAACGGCCACGCAGTATCCCACGACACTACGATTACCGCGGCCAAGCGGGACACGCACGCGGCGACCCGGCTCGAGTCGTTTGTCCGAAGATGCCGTGGCCACCATTTCTTCGGGTGCCAGATAGTCGAGTTCGCCGGGCGGGCCGCCGGGGATCACTACAGTAGCCACGAGTTTTTGGGCCGAGTCGTCGATCTCCCATGCCGCGGGTTCGTTATCGAAAAGTGATTGCTGCTTGGGCATGGAGAGAGAGGACGGATGTCAGAGGCGAGAAATCAGTGATTTGCGGCCAGTGGTTCGCTTGGCTGCGATGGGCGGGTCTCGTTACCATACCATTTAGTGATGGGAAGCGGGCAGTCCCTAGGATTAGGTCATGCGCCACTGTAGCTGGCCTCTGTGAGGCCGGAGTTTCGGCGATTTCAAAAACAGGCTGTGGGAGGCGTCTCCCATAAATAAAAGCATTTTATGCGGCTTGGAATTTTTGGCGGTAGTTTTGATCCGGTTCATGTGGGACACCTGACATTAGCTCAAGCGTGTGTCGAGCAAGCTGCGCTGGATAAAGTGTGGTTCGTGCCAACGGCAATTCAACCGTTGAAGAAGTCGGGGCCGCGCGCTTCGGATGCCGATCGCGTGGCAATGATCGAGCTAGCGATCGATGATAGCCGGAAGTCGAAATCGTGCCTTGCGAAGCTTTGTGCATCTTGGCGTGTGTGTACGCTGGAAATCGAACGCGGCGGCGTGAGTTATACGGTCGACACGATGAGCCGGTTGCACACAGAACTGCCGACCGCACGGCTGTTCTTTATGATTGGTGCCGATGCGGTGCGCGACGTGCCCCACTGGAAAGAGCCGGAGAAGATTTTCGGTTGGGCCACACCGCTGGTAGTGCGGCGGGCGGGAGAATCTCCGCCCGATCTTATCGCCCTTGCACAACTATGCACGGCGGAAACTCAGCCGCGGTTGGTGGAAATGCCGCTGGTGGACGCAAGCAGTTCGGAGATTCGCCGCCGTATTGCCGTGGGAGAATCGATCGAAGGAATGGTGACGGCCAGTGTGGCCGAGTACATCCGCGAACGCGGTTTGTACTAGCGGCTTAGCGGCGGCGGCCACGCCGTCCAACCAGCTAACGGCATAGCAATCCAGTAAATCTAAAACGCACTGGTGAATCAGCCGCAACGCGGCGTCAGGCGGCCATGCGATGCGGTGGTTGCAAGCGTTGCATCAGCTCGGGCGAGCGGACCGCACGTGCCGTGCCGGGTTCTTCGCGAAGTGCTTCGATCACAATGCCGAGCTGTTCGTCGGCATTTTGGGCCACGTCGAGCAGAATCCACTTTCGGCCACGCACCAGGCAGTGGCCCCCGCCGTTGCCGCCGAGCCAATCCTGCTTCACCTCATACCCCAAACGGCGAGCAGTATCTAAAGCTTCTTTCAAAATCTCGACGGTATGCATCGTGTACACTCCCACTCAAATCGCTAGCTAGAAGTCGACATCTGGCGGCGGGTGCAAGCATCGTTGCAAGTGCAGGAGCGCCGTCTTAAATACATTCGACATCGAAGGGGGAGGATTTTAACGCGAGGTGTTGCAGCGGGCCAGGGAGATTCGTCGATACAACGGCTAGTCCGCGTAAATCAATACTAAATAACGAGTTAAGACACCCGGCCTCGGCAAGCACGCGACACTGCGTGGCCGCGCGAAGGTGTGGCGACTCTGCGGCTGCTACCAGCGATGGCGGCCGCGATTGCTAGCAGACGAACTACATGGAACTCGAACAAAAGCTACAAATCGTGGAAGAGGAACTCCGCCAGGCGCGCCGAATGGCCGCGCTCGGCGAACTGGCGAGTACGACAACGCACGAGTTCAACAACATCCTCATGACGATTTTGAATTACGCCAAAATCGGTTTGCGCCATAAGGATGATGCATCCCGTGAGAAGGCGTTCAACAAAATCCTGGCCGCTGCCACACGTGCCGAACGCATCACGAACGGTGTGTTGGGAATGGCGCGCAGCCGCGGGCACGAGCGCGTGCCGACGGATATTGCCCAACTGCTCGAAAGCTGCCTCGTGCTGCTCGAACGCGAGATGCAGAAGTATCGCGTGCAAATCGAGTGGCAAGCCGAGCCTTCACCACCGGCAATGGCTTGTGCCGGTGAGATTCAGCAAGTGGTTTTCAATTTGCTGACAAACGCACGGCAAGCGATGCCGCGCGGGGGCCAAATCGTGATCCGCGTCGCGCCGGATGCCACGGCAGACACGGTGGATCTCACGATTCGCGACAACGGCACAGGCATTCCGCCAGAAGTGCTGCCGCGCATCTTCGATCGGTTCTTCAGCACCAAGCAAGGCCCCGACTCCAGCGGCAAAGGAGGCACCGGAGTGGGGCTTTCCGCGTGCCGCGAGATTATCGAAGCACACCAGGGAAAGATCCGCGTCGAGAGCACGGTAGGTCGCGGCACGGCATTCACGCTTAAACTGCCCGTAGCCAAACCAGAGCACTCGACCCCGGCAGTACCGCTCCCAAAGCTAGGCATCCCGGTTTCCTCGGCTACGCCCAGCGCTTAGTTTTTGAACTACGAAGACACCAAGACACGAAGAAGAATTACTGATTTGGGATGCGGGATAGTGGATGCGGGGAGCGGGGCCAAGGCATTCAGTAAGTACCCTGCCCCCTGCATCCACTATCCTGCATCCTGCAAAAACTCCGTGTCCTCCGTGTCTCTTTGGTTAACAACTATTCGGTAGTTAACCAACGCTCCCAAAGCGAGAACGGTTTACCGCACGCCGCCGAGGCGGGCCTGGATGTCGCCGAGCATACGCTGTTCCAACAGCGGGTCGCGGCCTAATTGCAGCCAACGTGAAGAGGAAGCCGTGCGGCTTACGTCTTCGAGCCGCTGGCTTGGTAGTGCATCGTCGTTGAGAAATACAGCGGAACCAGCGGCCGTCGCCTTTTCGGGATTCGGCAAGTCTTCGAGTTCTTTCTCGACAATGACTTCGACCAGGTAGCCAGCCGTGTCGGGGATCACCCGCAGGGTCGCACGGCGTCGAATGGTTTGGAACGTGCTCTCCCAACGGTTGAACGTACCGACGGAATCTTTACGCCACGGTTGGAGCCAAGTGGCACCGTCGAGAGGCACGGTATCGATGCGGCCTTCGATCATGACGTCGCCCTCTCGTCGAGCGCGCTCTTCGCGTGCGATCGTGAAGTAGTCGGCCACGACGTCGGCGATTTGGTCCCAGGCGACTTCGTCGTTCGTGACTCGCACGGCAATGGGGTTTGGCCCCAACGGCGGCCCGGCAAGTTGCGGCGTGGCGATCGTGGCCGGCACGATGGGCGATGCGCCGTACGGTACGGCTCCAGGCGGCAAGGTGGGCGTGACGAACTGTTGACTTTCGTAGGTACCAGGCACGGTCGTTGTCGGAGGTGCGAGCATTACGGCACCAGGCACCGTGCCCGGTTGTGGGTAGGTTGCTCCCATGGGAATGGGTTGGCCAGGAGCAATCGCACCAGGTGCGGCGGGAACATAAGGCTGCGCCGGGGAAACAATCACAGGCTGCTGCGCAACGGTGGCAGGATAAAGCGAACTGAACGGCGGGGCAGCGAGCGCGGGTTGCAGTGCCCCGCTGAAGATGGATGCCACGAAAAAAATTACCGGCGCGAGAATAATTGTGCGGTCGTTCATCGAACCAACCTGAGATTTGAAGGGGACTTTCACAAGTCGATGTGGTTCCGCCTGCCCCTGGCGGATTGTTGGGCATCGTGCCGAGTGGGAGTGGCGTGGCCGCCGACGCGCAACGGAGGTTCGCAAGGTTCGCGAACGATGAGGTGGTCGCATCGGTGGGCCTCGCGCAACTGCGATCGCCAGGCACGCTGCCCGAGAAGAGGCAGACGCGGCACGGAAGCCGCGCCTGGCCTTCTAATTGGGCGGCCAATCATCGGGAAAGGAGGCCTTGGCCGCAAGTGCGATTCAGAACCCACCCTCGCCGGAACGCCCAGCCCACGCACCCCGCCCTGTTTACCGGCCCATTCTTCGAGTTTGCATTCCGCCGATGTTCTGTGGTTAAAAAACCGCCAGGAACTTTTTTACGAGCAGCAGCGTCTAAGGCGACGGCAGCGGTGGTTTATGTCGCGTTACGTGGCTAGGAGCAGATTATGGTATCGCCTCGCATTTTGCAGCTTGCGGTTGTGGTAATGCTGGTCCTTTTGAGCGGCGGGCAGGTTGCCGTCGCTCAGGGGGTGCTCGTGGATGTACGGCCCGAGCAGGCTATTCGGTTGCCGCGGCCGATTCCCTGGCCGCCACGTGTTCAGCCACAGCCACCCGTGTCGAGCTACCGCATCGAATCAATCGAAGTAAATGCCAAGCTTGCCGATCAGGTGGCACGCGTGCAGGTATCGCAGGTGTTCGAGAACACGGGCAGCGCAACGCTGGAAGCCACGTTCATGTTCCCGCTGCCGTACGACGGGGCAATCGACCAAATGACACTGCTCGTGGATGGCAAGGAGTACGAAGCCAAACTGCTTTCCAAAGAGGAGGCCAAAAAGCGATACGAAGAAATCGTGCGGAAGAACCGCGACCCTGCCCTACTCGAGTGGGCAGGCAACGGAATGTTTCAAACGAGCGTGTTTCCGATTCCGGCCGGAGAAAAGCGCACCGTAACGCTGCGCTATTCGCAGCTCTGTCGTAGGAGCAATGGACTCACCGATTTCACATTCCCGCTTACGACGGCCAAATATACAAGCAAACCGTTGGATAAACTCAGCATTCGCGTTTCAATCGATAGCGCGGCAAAGATCAAAAATGTGTATTCAGCAACACATAAAGTAGAGGCCAAGCGACCGGATAAGAAGCGTGCCGTGGTAACGTACAAAGCCAAAGACTTAGTGCCCGGCGAAGACTTCCGTTTGTTCTTCGACACGGGCGACGACGCCGTAGCAGCCAGCATGGTGAGTTATCGACCCGATTCAAACGAAGACGGTTACTTCCTGCTGCTCGCCAGTCCCGAGATAAAAGCGAAAGATGATGAGCAAGTAGCGAAAACGGTACTGTTTGTCGTCGATCGCTCGGGCAGCATGAGCGGCGAGAAAATGAAACAGGCCAAAGCAGCGGCCAAGTTCGTGCTCAATAATCTACACGAAGGAGATTCCTTCAACGTCGTGGCCTACGATAGCGAGGTCGAAACATTCTGCCCCGAATTACAGAAGTTCAACGAAGAGACGCGAAAAGAAGCGTTGAGCTTTGTCGAGGGCCTGTTCGCGGGCGGCAGCACGAACATCGATGGCGCATTGAAGCGAGCACTCGGCATGCTGAAGGATGATGAGCGGCCAACATATATTCTGTTTCTCACGGATGGGCTGCCGACGACTGGCGAGACTGGCGAATCGGCCATCGTGAAGCACAGCCAAAAGGCGAACGAGGTTCGCGCGCGGGTCTTTGCATTCGGCGTGGGATACGATGTCAACAGCCGTTTGTTGGATCGATTAGCCCGAGAGAACTTTGGGCTTAGCCAATACGTGCGGCCTAACGAGGATATCGAAGCCTCGGTGAGCGCCCTGTATCGCAAAATCGGCTCGCCCGTGATGACGAATGTCAAAGTGGCCGTGGATGTAGAAGACGGCGACCGTGGCACAACGGTAAATCGCATTTATCCCAAAGGTAAGTTCGACCTGTTCGCTGGCGAACAGGTAGTGCTCGTGGGACGATATCGCACCAGCGGAGATGCCAAGATCAAACTAACGGGCAAGTTGGGCGACGAGAAAAAAACGTTTCGATTCCCGGGCACATTCGTTAGCAAGAGCGATGATGACACGAACGCCTTCGTCGCTAAGCTTTGGGCAACACGCCGTGTTGGAGAGATCATCGACGAAATCGACTTGAAAGGTCGAAATCAAGAGTTAATTGACGAACTGGTAAAGCTGGCGACCGAGCATGGAATTTTAACGCCTTATACGTCGTTCCTGGCCGATGAGCCGAGTGACATGCGGAACATGGAGGAAAGCCGATCGCGGGCGTTGTCGTCGTCGGAGTCGCTGGACGAATCGTCGGGGCAGTACGCATTTTCTCAACGCGATTTCAAGATGAAACTTCAAACCCAAATGCAAGCTCCCGCGGCTGCCGCGACAGACGGAGCCTCGGAGGCTTCGTTACCCGCTGAAACCAAGAGCGTGAGACTTGCCGGTGGCGGTTACTTCGGCGGAAACGTTCTCTACTACGACGCACGCAACGAGAAGGATGTTGCCGCCAAGAACTGGCGGCAGGTTGGCCGTAAGATGTTCGTCGAACGCAATGGACGATTGGTTGATTCCACCGTGACGGCCGAGCAAGAAAAGTCGCCGAAAAAAATCGAGCGTTATAGCCCCGAGTACTTCGAGCTTCTAGAAAAACATGGAAAGCACGTGGCCCAATACCTGGCGATGGATACGCCGATGCTGATTAACCTGGGCGGTGAGACGTACGAGTGGTAGATGAGGAGAGAGGGGCGAGGAGTGAGAAAGTAGATAATGGTTTTAATGACGATCGATACCAAAACAAAATCTTTAGCGGCGGCGGCAACGCCGTCCAACCAGCGAACGGCATAAACAGAACGCAAATCTAAAAACGCTCTAA